>JAHDHJ010000145.1 GCA_020631375.1 Saprospiraceae bacterium
TATAAAAGCACAGCCTTGTCAGGTGTTTGTTCACCTGACAATACCCCAATTAGACTTTGTGCGAGGTGAACAAACACACTCGCACGGCTAGGTTTCTCATTTTGTCTAGTTGTGTGGTATTTGTCTATAACTTTGTAAATATAGCAAAAAGCATAGTGTCCGAATGTTTTTTTAGCGTTAATTTTAGCAGAAAAACATTAATTCAATCCATATGTTCTTCATCCTATCAAAAATAATTGCTTATTTATTATTGCCAATCAATTGGGTTTTCCTTTTGTTTTTAGGACATATTGTTTTTAAAAAGAAAAAATGGAGGAAAAGCTTGGTACCATTTGGGATATTCCTCCTAATCTTTTTTTCTAGTCCATTAATATTCAATCTAACGGCTAATTTTTGGGAGGGGGAAGCTATTGCCGTAAAGGCAATGCCAGATAACTTTGATTATATCATTTTATTGGGTGGTTTTTCCAATTATCATAAGGGGCTTGACTATCAGTATATGGTCAGTGAAAGGGGGAATCGGCTTATTGCTAGCCTACAACTTTACAAGGAGGGAAAAGCTAGCAAAATAATCGTTTCAGGCGGTTCGGGAAACATTTGGGAGAATCGAATCAGCGAAGCGATTCTGACTAGGGATTTCCTTATACAGATAGGCATCCCTCCCGAGGATATTCTGGTGGAATCCAATTCTAGAAATACTTATGAAAACGCACTGTTTACCAAGCAATTATTGGATAAAATCCAAACCGGTGCAAAGTGCATCCTCGTAACTTCTGCTTTCCATATGCCTAGGGCTAAGGCTCTGTTTGACAAGCAAGGAGTGGATGTGACAGCCTATCCTACTGACTTTACTGGAAACAGGCTCAATCAGCCTAAACATATTTTTGTTCCTAGCGGAAGTGTCTTATGGAAATGGGAGTTTTTCATCAAGGAATGGGTAGGTATTCTTGTTTATAAGATTAAGGGGGATTTGTAAAGGATGTATTGGTTGTATTATGACAGCTTTTGTCTTCTTAGTGAACATTCCCTTATTGTAAAATGGAATTATTATCCGTAAGATATCTTTTCAATTTTGCTTCTAGCTCAAAAGTATCTTTTACCAATATGAGTTCTCCACTTTGGGCAATGGATATTTTTCCGTTTTCTTCTGAAACCATTAATGTTAATACATCAGACCCTACTGTAATTCCTACGCCTGCCCGATGTCGCAACCCTTTGCCTTGGGGCAATCTTATTCCTTCAATTACGGGAAGTACGCAAGCAGCGGATTGGATTTTATTGTCCGAAATAATGACTGCTCCGTCATGGAGGGGATTGTCTTTGAAGAAGATGCTTTCTAGAAGCGGTGCGGTTATTTCCGCATTGAGCGTTACTCCTGAATTGGAAAAACTTTCAACATTCGCATGGTTGGAGAAAAGGATCAATGCACCTGTATTAGTTTTACTTAGGTTCAATACCGCTGTTTGGATTTCGTGGATAATCTTGAATGTAGAAGTATAATCCTTGTCTTGGTTGAAAAGACGGCTGAAAAAGTTGGCTCTTCCTTTTAGCGTGGTATTTCCTATGAATAATAAGAAACGCCTGACTTCAGGCTGGAAAATAATGATGATGGTAAGTACACCTACATTTACGAATTGGTTCAGGATGGAAGAAAGAAGATCCATTTCCAATGCCCGAACCAACCACCAAACGGCATACAATGCCATTACTCCAATGAAAATATTAAAAGCAATGGACCCCCTTAATAATTTATAGACCCGGTAAATAAGATAACCTACAATAAAAATATCGAGGAAATCCCAAAATGTTATGGATAAAAATCCGATATCTATAAATAAGGGCATTAATTATTTTCAATTATGCTGCTTGAATAAATAATAGATACTCCTGCTTTTTCCATTTCTTCAAAAGCGGTTTCCGTATCGTTTTCCTGGATATTGACACCTCTGGTTCCGTCTGCAATCAAATAAGTTCCGAAGCCTTCTTCCACTGCATCCAATGCAGTAAATTTCACACAGTAATCTGCAGCCAGTCCCATTATATAGACTTGTTTTACTTCTTTCAGTTTCAAATATTCGGATAATCCCGTCGATTTTTTTCTTCCATTATCAAAAAAACCACTGTAGCTGTCTATCCCCACATCTGTTCCTTTTTGGAAAACCTTATCTATCTTGTCACTATCCAATTCCTGCTTGAATTCCGCTCCAAAGCTTCCTTGCACACAATGTATCGGCCATAGGATTTGTTGCAATCCGTTAAGGTCTATGACTTGTCCCAATAATTTCCAAGGATGGTTCGCAGCGAAACTTCCGTGGTTGGCAGGATGCCAATCTTGTGTTGCAATGACCAAATCAAATTCATCCATGATGTCATTCGCTACCTTGACCACTGCATCTCCATCCTTTACTTCCAAAGCGCCCCCCGGACAAAAATCATTTTGTATATCTACCAATATTAAAGCTTTCATTTCTCTGTTTTTAATTCCCTTGGAACCGAGATAAGCCTTCACAAAAATCTCTGACATCCCTCTTTCTAGGATGGAACGCTTTTTCTCCCTTTCTATCAATAAAAAATATTCCCTCACTGGAAGCTACCCTTGCAAAACCTTCCTTATGCCCCCAAATCAAATTGTATTTCGGACGGGTGATTTCTTTTCCCTTATCATCCAGATACCCCCAAAACCCATTTATCATATAACCTGCCAATCCTTCGGAAAATGCATATATTTGTTCATATTTAATATCCGTAACGGGTTCTCCCTTAAAATTAATGATCCCATATTTCTTATCCTTTTCCACACACCAGAGCGTATCGTTCCCATCCCAAATATTCTTATATTCGGGTTCTATAAGCCATTCTCCTTTCTCATTAATCAAGCCGAAAAGATTTTCTGTTTTTGCTGCTGCAATTCCATGTTTAAAATCCTTGGCAGCTTTGAATTTAAAATCAATTAATTGTTTTCCATCCTTATCAAAATAACCGTATAAATTATTTTTCTTTACTCGGAATTTATTTTCTTCCAATTCATGAATTTTTTCATATTCCAATGGAATAATAATTTCTCCTTTCGTATTTATCGCACCTACCTTTTCATCTTTTGTAACAATGGAAATACCATTTTTAAATGGCAAAGCCTTATCATATCCATGAGGAATAACGACATCCCCTTTGGTATCAATAAAACCAAATTTACCCTCCACCTCAATTACAGCAAAGCCCTCTACAAAATCCTTTACTTTATCGAACTGAGGATAAATAGCCCACTCTCCCCGAACATTGATGAAACCCATTTTCCCCTCAAATGTGGAAACCCTCGCCATGCCTTCGGAGAAGGCCCAAGCCGCTCTGAATTTTGCAGGGACAACCACTTGTCCTGTCTTATCAATATAACCCCATTTTGCTTTTTTTCTGAATGCTGCAAAGCCCTCTTTGAAATTATCCGCATCATCCATTTTCGCAGGAATAACAACATTTCCATTCTTATCCATAAATCCCCAACGCATCCCTGTATCGGGATAATCATTTTCAATATTCGGGAGCGGTTCGGGCTCTTTATCTTTTGGATCAGGCAAACAAGAAGCCAAACATATTATCGTAAAGAATAAGAGGACATTCAGTTTTTTCATTTGCTATCCTTTTTAATGATTCCACCAATCTCAAAAAGAAAACCCTTGTCTAGGAATTCGTTATATTTCTTTTCGTTGAATTGGTACAAATATGCAGGTCTATGTGGTACATTTTCTTGGCGTTCAAGCTGTTCGAGTATATCCATTTTCAGGATTTTCGTTCTGAAATTCCTTTTATTAATTTCTACGCCTAATACGATTTCATATAATTGCTGGAGTTGTGTGAGGGTGAATTTACTCGGTAACAATTCAAAACCTATGGGCTGATAGACTACCTTCCCTCTCAATCTTTTTATGGCGGTTTCCATTATTTCCTTATGGTCGAATGCCAATTCAGGTAATTCATCTATTCCGAACCATGCCGCATCATCCGCATCCGCAGAAGCGTGGACGGGATGCTCATTTAAATTCACCAGAGCAAAATATGCTATGCTCACTATTCTGCCTCTTGGGTCCCTATCTACGGAACCAAAAGTAAATAATTGTTCTATAAAAACATCTTTCACTCCGGTTTCGTCTTCGAGTTTCCTCAATGCCGCAGCTTCCAGTCCCTCATCCATATTGACGAAGCCTCCGGGCAATGCCCACTTTTTAATATATGGTTCTATTCCTCTACGGATTAATAATACTTTCAAATCCTTTTTATCCAATCCAAAAATAATGCAATCCACTGTCAATGCCGGTCTTGGATATTTGTATGTATATGCCATTTATTGTTTTTTTGCCTTTAGAATCAAATCATTTTTCAAATCATTTAATTCCTTTTCCAATCCTATTTTATAATCTTTGATATTATTAAATAATTCTAATTGGGATAATGTATTTTCTCTTATAGAATGTATATCTACAGAGTTATATATTTTCTTTCCTTTCCGATATATTCCTTGTAATAATAATTTTCCATTTTCAGGTTTAAAATTTAAATTTTCTCCTTGAAAAGAAATCATTTTTCCAGTTTTATTTTCAAATTCCTCATTGATAATAATATCCTTTTTGGGTTCATTATTTTCAATAATCCTCAAGGTATTCAATATTCCGGGATTAGACACTTTTATTGCTTGTTCAGATAATTTAATCCTGTATTCCCATTCTCCATTACCATCCCTAATCCCTGCTAATTTATATACACCACCCAAAGCAGGTTGGTCATATGCAGTGGATAAACGGGTCCCCACTCCCCAAACAGAAATTCTTGCACCCTTTTCTTTTAATTCCCTAATCCGATATTCGTCCAAATCATTGCTTGCCACCACTTGGGCATTGGGAAAACCCGCCTCATCTAATAAATGCCTAGCCAAGATACTTAGTTCAGCCAAATCGCCACTATCCAATCTGATGCCGGACATTTCGTAGCCTTTTTCCCTCAATCTCTTTCCTATGACAATTGCATTTTTGACGCCCTCTTCCGTATCATAAGTATCTACTAGAAAAACGCAATTATCCGGCATTGCATTGGCGTAAGCCTCAAATGATTCTATCTCGGAATCGAAGCACATCACCCAACTATGTGCATGTGTCCCTTTTAAGGGAATACCGAATTTCCTGCCTGCCAATACATTACTTGTCGCATGACAGCCACCTATATATGCCGCCCTTGATGCGGACAAAGCTCCATCCGGTCCTTGCGCTCTCCTCAGCCCGAATTCCAGCACGGAATCTCCTTGTGCAGCTTTGGTGATTCTGGCTGATTTTGTAGCAATCAGGCTTGAAAAATTGACAATGTTCAATAGAGCAGTTTCTATTAATTGTCCTTGGATTAATGGTCCTTTTATTCTTATTAATGGTTGGTGTGGGTGGACAAGGGTTCCTTCGGGAACGGCATCCACATCGCATGTGAATTCCATTCTTTGGAGATAATTCAAAAAAGATTCATTGAATAAAGCATTCCCATTCTTGGTTTTCAATGTTCCCAAATAGGCAATATCCCCTGGGTCGAATTTAAGATTGTCCAAATAATCCATTACGAATTCCAAACCACAGGCTATGGTGTAATCTCCTTTGAATGGATGTTTCCGGAAAAACAGATGAAATACGGCTTCTTTGTCGTGCATTCCGTTTTTCCAATAGCCATATGCCATGGTTAATTGATATAAATCCGTAAGTAAAGTGAGGTTGCCGCCCATCTTGTTAGTTTGTATTTTAAACTAAGGTATGGGCTTTAGTAGAATAATGCAAATAAGGCACTGGAAAATGTAGGGAATAGAGGCAACCAAAGGTAAAATCTGCGGTCTTTATTATAAAATTAACACTTTTAAGCGGAAAAAACCATTAGTTTATCTAAGAAATACAATAGTTTTTCCTAATTCCGTTATATTTATGTTAATAAAACGATCATAACAACCAACACCTATGAAAAAAGGAAATTTCAAAAATATTTGTATCCTAACTATTTCCATTATCAGTTTAGCTTGTCTCGCATTTCTCAATTCCGTGGACATGGAAGAAAATGTTTTAGGGACTACCAGTACTAATAAGGAAATGAATGCTTCTGAAGAGAAAGAAGAAGCGCATATGTCTGATGTTTATTTCCTTATCAATATCGGTCAGAAAATAAAGAATGGTCTTTCTGCCCACTAATTTATTTTATGCCTTTTTTAGTGTAAACCCAAAAGTAGAACCTCTTCCTAATGTACTCCTTACATTTATAGTTTGGCGATGTCCCTCAAGTATGTGTTTTACGATTGCCAAACCTAAGCCGGTTCCTCCAGCATTTCTTGATCTACTTTTTTCCACTCTATAGAATCTATCGAATAAGCGGTGGATATTTTCTTCGTCTATTCCTATTCCATCATCCGCCACTTCAATCAATATGACTTTATCCATATCATAAAATCCGATATTGGTCGTACCATTTTCTTTGCCGTACTTAATGGAATTCGAAACTAGATTGACTAATACCTGACTGATTTTTTCCTTATCCGCCAATACACGGAAGCCTTCTTCTCCGTTTTTGAAGTTGAAACTAATATTTCTTTCCTCTGCTTTCAAATGGAATTCCTCAAAAACAGATGCAGCAAGTTCCTTGATATCAAACTCTTCTATATCCAAGACCATCGCTTCGGATTCCATGTAGGAAATGGATTCCAAATCCTGAACAATGGAATGAAGCCGCTCCACATTCTTAGCAGCCTTTTTAAGATAATTAAGATTTATCCTTTCGTCTTCCAAACCTCCATCAAGCAGTGTATGCAAATATCCCTGAATATTGAAAATAGGCGTTTTTAATTCATGCGAAATATCGCCCATGAAATCCCGTCTGTATTCCGCGAGTTTCCTTAGTTCGTCTATTTCCTTGGTTTGCGTATCTGCCCAAATCCCAACTTCCTTTTCCACATCATCCAAAATATCCTTATTCAAATCTACTAAGGTTGATTTGTCATTGGGTTCCATTTTTGATTTACGGATGGTCTTGTAAATGAGTTTTACTTTTCTATAAATATATTTGTCAAGGGTTCGTAGGATTAAAAAATAAGAAATGCCGAACAACAAAAGGGGAAACAATAAGATAAAGAGCCAATCCATTTCCAGAAAAACAAAGTATCTTACAAATAAAAACAATACTAGAGCAATAGCAGAAATAACTCCTGCCGAATACCTCGCCAATTGTTTGGGTGTAGGATTTTTTAATTTACCCTTAGAATTCAAATTTATAGCCAATGCCTTTGATCGTTTTAATATAAGCGTCGCCGATTTTCTCTCTTAGCTTACGGATATGAACATCTATTGTCCTGCCTCCTACTATGACATCTGCTCCCCAAACCTTATCGTATATTTCTGTCCTTTCAAAAACCTTTCCCGGCTTGGAAGCCAATAATTCAAGTAACTCAAATTCTTTTTTAGCCAATTGGATTTTAATATCGGATTTTCTTACGATAAAAGCTTCCCTATCAATTTCCAATTCCCCGAAAGTTGTAATTTTACTTACACTCTTCTCATTTTCTGGGCGACTGTTCCTCCTTAGTAGAGCCTTGATTCGGCTTACGAATACTTTCGGACGAATAGGCTTAGTGATATAATCATCAGCACCCAAATCAAATCCTGCAATCTGAGAATAATCCTCTCCCCTAGCAGTAAGAAAAACGATAATCAGTCCCTGATTTTCTTTATCTTGTCTAAGTTGCCTACAAACTTCCATCCCGTCAAGTTTCGGCATCATAATGTCAAGAATGACCAAATCCGGTCTTATTTTTTTAATCATTGCCAAGCCTTCTTCGCCGTCATTGGCGGAAGCTACCTTAAAGCCCTCTTTTTCCAAATTATAAGAAAGGAATTCAATGATATCAACCTCATCATCTACAATAAGAATGGACTGCTTTTTATTTTCCATATGGTTATTTATTCTTGGGTAGAAACCATCTGATTATCCCTCCCAATCTTTCCACAAGATTATATAAAATAAATCATCTAATCAAGCCTTTTCACAACTCCATACCGTCTTTTATCCCCTACTCCCCTTATTTCATTTTCCTTTTTTGTAATCGTATGCACTCCACCATAATACATGTGCAAGTCATCCCATATCGAAACATCCAAATCCGAATCTCGGACTTCTCCCTCAAAACCCGGTTCCACATTTAATTCCTTTTCAGTCAAATGCATTCTCGGTGAATGGACTGCCTCTTCCACATCCAATTCATAATCAATCAAATAATGTAAGGTTTGTAAAATAGACCCCGGTATCCGTCCGGCTCCGCCGGTTCCTGTTATAATTTCGATTTCCTTACCCTTATTGCTAACTATCGTTGGTGACATCAAGGAAAATAGTCTTGTGTCTTCTTTCCAACTAAAAAAACCATCCGGCAATAATGCCGCTTCTCCTAGCATATTATTCATAAAACAATCCGTCCCCGGAATAATGTAACCGGAACCTTCGCCATTCGATATTGTTATGGAAACAGCATTCCCCTCTTTATCCAATACCCCAAAGTGGGTTGTACTACCCCATTTTTTTGAGAACAAAACATTTTCATACAAATCCAAATGCTTGGCAAGGTTCTCAGGATTTCTATTGGTATATTCCATCTTCTTCAATATTGGAACGAGTCTATCCAAATGAGCTTGGGAAAGATGGCTTCCCTTTATTTCTTCTTTTGATAATTCCCCTAAACCCAATGCTATGATAGCTCCTCCCAAACTAGGGAATGTAGTTGTCCTAATTTTCTTTCCACGATAATCAATTTCAATAGGTTTTCTTCTAATGACTTTGTAGGATTTAAAATCATCCATAGTCAGATTCCCTCCTTTCATCTTGGAATCTAGGCAAATCTTACCCGCTATTTCTCCCTCATAAAACAATCGGGGTCCCTCTCTGGATATGGCATCAATGAAATCAGACAATGCCGGCATATGCAATGTTTGCCCAATCTCCAAGGGCTTTCCATTTCTTGTAAAAATTTCCAATGCCCGAGGAGATTGGTTCATCATATTTTCCAATAAGACAATATCCATATGCTGAAATGGATCCAGTCCTATTCCTTTTTTCGTAATCTCAATAATAGGTTCTACCAATGTTTTGATAGGGATAGAACCATATAATTCGTGCATTTTGAATATCCCTGCCAACATGCCTGGCACCGCATGCGAGGCATGACCGATATAAAAATCCTCTGTCGTTCCTCCAAAATTTATATTAAAGGGGTAGAAATCAGATTCCGCAGCAGTTTTTTTAGATTTCGGGGTTTGGCAAAAGAAATCCAAAATTTCTGCATGCCCATCCTTTGTATGAATATTCGCAAAACCACCGCCACCCGGAGAAGACATGCATGGTTCTGAATTAAATGCGACTAACATCGCAGCCACAGCAGCATCAAAAGCATTTCCTCCATCTTTCAATACTTCTATCGCTATATTCGCAGTCGCTTCATGTCCGGCTACTACTATCCCTTTTCGATTCTTATTCATACAATCTATTTATGACACAAAAATAGTGATTAGAAATTGTTAAATTAATTTTAGCAGCAGATAAATCTGTAAGCAGAATAAATCAAGCTCTTATAATCCAGAGTATTTAAGGTCTTAATTAATCGGAATTATAATTTTAATCCTTGCTTTTTCGTTTTATCTTTCCAGAAATATTCAACACCCATGTTTCCTATTCGTCTTTTTTGCTTTGTTTTTGTGCTATTCATCTGTGATTTTGCCCACAGCCAACACACGCTTTATCCTATTAAGAACAAGGGCAAATGGGGAATGGTCAATCAGCATGGACAAGTGGTTTTTGATACAAAATATGATGCCATAGGTAGCTTCACAAAACAGAATTACGCTGTCATCCAAAAAGATGGAAAGGCTGGTCTAATCCAAAATGATGGTTCTTGGGTATTCCCTACCCAATTCGATGATATTAGGATTCTCAATAAAAATCTATTCAGTATTTTAGAAAATGGAGTATGGAATATTATAGATAAAAACAAAAAGCGAATACTATCTAATTATGATAGGGCAGAAATGATAAATGAGCATTTTATCAAATTCTGGAAGTTGGAAAAATGTGGGGTTGTTGACCTCCGTGGAAACATTATTGTTCCTCCGCATTATGAGCAAATCAGTTATTTGGAAAAAGAAAACTACTTCCTCACCAAACTCAATAAGAGAAAAGGATTATTTGCCAAAAATGGAACATTAATTTCCAAGCCTATTTATAAAGAAATCCAATTTATTTCTCCCCGTCTTCTCCTTGTCAAAGAAAAATATAAATGGGGGGCTATTGATAATAATGGCAATGAAATATTTTCGGATAATTATTCTAATTACAAAATCAGTGATAATGGATATGTATTAATTTACAAACAAGAAAACTGTTATTTATTTTCTTTGGAAAAAAATACATTTGTCAATAAGGAACCTTATGAAAATCATATTCCATTAAATAAGGAATGGATCGTTTTTCAAAAATATAAGAAAGTCGGTTTACATAATAATAAGGGGGAAATAATCATTCCGGCAGCTTTTCAAGAAATAAGGTTATTCAATGATTATCTGCTTCGGGTAAGAGTGGGAGACAAATGGGGCATCGTTAATTATAATAATGAAATGGTCACCCAAATCATTTATGATTATATATCTCCTTTCCAAAATGCTTATGCCATTGTAAAAAAAGAAAATAAATTCGGAATAATAGATAGTGATGGGAAATCATTCACAAATACGATTTATGATAAAGTAGAAGAAAAAGAGGGGAAGCTAAAAGCATTCCAAGGTGCTAAACTTACTGAATATACCATATCCGAAATGGGTCTTGAAAAAGGAAAT
>JAHDHJ010000146.1 GCA_020631375.1 Saprospiraceae bacterium
GCCAGATGTAGCTGTAGATGGCGATGATAAATTCGGTAATCAATCTGTGGATTTCGGTTTCTATAATGAAGTAAAAATTGGAAACCTAGTATGGGAAGACACCAATAATGATGGGATCAAAGATCTTTCTGAAATGCCTATTGGAGGTGTGAGAGTAGACCTATTCGTAGATTCTGATAACGATGGTTTATTCAATAAAAGTAATGATGCTTTCTACTGGAGTACATTTACAGATAATATTACAGGAGAATATATATTTGACAGATTAGGTGAAGATGATTATTTCGTCAGAATTTCTCCTACTAATTTTGAAGAGAGTAAACCGCTTGAAGAGTTAATGACTTCAGTCGTTAATGTAAATGGAAACAGTGATTCTAATGATCGTAATCATGGAACAGATTATACAAATCACCAAATAGAAGGTGTTAAATCTACTTTGGTTACACTTATACATGGATCAGAACCCGATAATCCAGCAGATGGAGATGATTCTACTGGTAACCAAACCGTAGATTTCGGTTTCACTACATCCATCATATGCGGTAAAGCATGGTTTGATGATAATGAAAATGGTTTGTTCGATGGAACAGATACTAATATTGAAGGTGTCACGGTTTATCTTATAGAAGATGGTACTGGTAAGGTGTTAGATTCCAGAACAACAGCGGCAGATGGTTCTTATTCATTTACTGTACCTACTGGTTCTTACATTATTTCTTTCGATGAAACCACAAATACCGCAGGAACGGTCTATGGTTCTCCTACCATAACCAATACTTCAGGTGCTACACTCACAGATTTACAGGATAGTGATATAGACCAAGTTAGTAAACAAACCACAGCCTTGGCTTTTGACACTGGTAATACAGACTGTAACATAGATGCAGGTTTCAAAATCAGCATCCTCCCTGTAGAACTCCTTTATTTCAAAGGAAATGAAAAAGATTGTGCAGCTCAACTCGAATGGGTAACGGTAAGTGAGAAAAACAATTCTCATTTCATCATTGAAAAAAGCACTGATGGAGAAAGATTCTCTGAAATAGGAAGAATTGAAGGTCATGGGAATTCAGCAGAAGAGCTTAAATATTCCTTTACGGACAAAGAACTTAATTCAATTAATAATTATTACAGGTTGAAGCAAGTGGATTTTGATGGTACATATGCTTATTCAAACATAGTAACCATCAAATTGAATGAAAATTCAAGATGTCTTAATACTATAGGAAATGCCATATTGATGCCTAATCCTACTAAAGGTCTTGTTAATTTCCAAATAGAAATGGTACAAGGAATAAAGGACGCTGAATTCATAGTAAGGGATTTACTTGGACGTACTATTGAAACAAGAAATGTGAATTTGACAGAAGGTCAGAATAACATCGAATTCGATTTAGGCAACAATCCTCTTGGCACTTATTTCATTTCTGTAGATTATGGTGATAATCAAAGAGATTCTTATAAAATAATCTTAATTAAAAACTAAATTCTAATTATCCAATTCAATAAGGAATGATGTATAAATAAATGGACAAAAATTGGCGCAGGATTTTTTGTGAATAACAAGGCAAAAAACGTAGGCGATGCAGGGCATCGACGAGGCTTTTTAACGCAGTTAATTGCAAAAAAACAAGTCAAGATTGGATATTTATTTGTTCGCCATTCCTAAAAACCTTCCGATTAATTTCGGAAGGTTTTTTTATGTCCAGAGCAAACTTGCACACAATTTTACTTACTTTGCAGAATAATAAAATATTATCAATATCATGGACACCATACAATTCGAAAAAATAAACGGCGTAGGAAAAATCACTTTGAACCGCCCGAAAGCATTTAATAGTTTTAATAGAGAAATGGCATTGGCATGCCAAAGAGCATTGGACGAATGTGCAAACGATAAAGAAATCCGTGCCATATATTTAACCGGAAACGGAAAAGCATTTTGTGCCGGACAAGATCTAAAAGAAGTTACCTCTCCGGAATTGAATCCCGGTTTCAAAAAAATATTGGAAGAACATTACAACCCAATAATTAGCAAATTAAGGAATATAGAAAAACCCATAGTAGGAGCAATTAATGGAGTTGCAGCAGGTGCTGGAGCCAATATTGCCCTAGCTTGTGATATAGTTGTGGCAGCAGAACATGTTTCGTTTATCCAAGCATTCAGCCTTATCGGATTAGTACCGGATAGCGGAGGAACTTATATTTTACCTCGTCTTATCGGTTATCAAAAGGCTATGGCATTAGCCATGTTGGGAGACAAGATAAAAGCAAACGAAGCCGAAAGAATGGGCATGATTTATAAAGTATTCTCCACAGAAGAATTTGAAACTGCTTCTTGGAAACTCGCAGAAAAACTAGCCAAAATGCCCACACAAGGATTAGCCTACACAAAATATTTATTCAACCAATCCCTAACCAACAACCTAGAACAACAACTCGCCCTAGAAGGCGAATACCAAATCAAAGCCAGCGACACTGAAGATTACAGAGAAGGCGTTGCCGCATTTATAGAAAAAAGAAAACCTGATTTTAAAGGGTGTTAAAGTGTGAAAGTGTTCATGTGTGAGCGTCAACACACGAACACTTCCACACATGAACACACGAACACTTTCACACATGAACACTTAAATAAAAAATGAAAATAGGAATTATAGGAGCAGGAGCCATGGGCAGCGGAATAGCGCAAGTAGCTGCACAGAACGGATGTCAAGTCAATGTATTTGATACAAGGAAAGAAGCATTGGAAATTGCAGATAAAAAATTAAGGAAAACCTTAGAAAAATTAACTGCAAAAGGAAAATTCACACGAGAACAGTCTGATGGAATTTTAAAAAATATCCAGTATGTGGATTCCTTGGAAAATATGTCCGATCGGGATTTGATTATCGAAGCCATTATAGAAAATCTGGACATTAAAAAATCCGTTTTCCAAAAATTGGAAAGCCTTGTTTCCGAAGAATGTATTTTAGCAACAAACACCTCTTCCCTTTCCGTAACATCTATCGCTGCGGCTTGCAAAAAACCGGAAAGAGTTCTAGGCATACATTTTTTCAATCCGGCACCTATCATGAAATTAGTGGAAATTATTCCCGCAGTACAAACAGATAAAGCCATTGCTGAAAAAGCAAAAAACATAATCGACAGTTGGGGAAAAACTACCGTTCTTGCAAAGGACACACCCGCATTTATTGTCAACCGTGTAGCCCGTCCTTTTTATAGCGAAGCCATTAAAATGTTGGAAGAAGGAGTTGCGGATCCGGCAACCATAGATTGGGCCATGACAGAAATCGGAGGATTCAGAATGGGACCATTTACCCTTATGGATTTTATTGGACACGATGTCAATTATCCCGTTACAGAATCAGTTTTCAAGGCATTCTATTATGACCCAAGATACCGTCCATCATTTACCCAAAAACGTTTGGTTGAGGCAGGATATTTAGGAAGAAAATCAGGGCGTGGGTTTTATGGATATAAAGAAGGTTCTGAAAAACCACTTCCCAATAAAAACCCCGAACTAGGACAGAAAATTACTGAAAGAATCATTATCATGCTTATCAATGAAGCAGCTGATGCCTTATTTTTAAATGTTGCCAGCAGAGATGATATAGATTCTGCCATGACAAAAGGAGTCAATTATCCCAAAGGATTACTCAAATGGGCGGATAATTGTGTATCCATTTTGGACGATTTATTTGATGAATTCCATGACCCAAGATATAGGTGTAGTCCTTTACTCAGAAAAATGAGTAAGCAAGGAAATACATTCTATTCTTAATTTAATCCGCAAAGTCCATAGAAAACTCTTTTTTAGCTTAAAACTATGGTCTATGGACTATCGTCTATTGAACAGTTGTGTTTTACGCAACTTAGTAGTTAGTCAAGTTAATAGTGTCGGATGAATTTTTTAGATGGATAAGGGTATAACTTCTAAGTTATACCCTTATCTTTTATTCTATAAATATATTGATAAACCCTAAATATTCTCCAATAATCCTTATTTTGCGAAACACTTTGCTTACAATTACTTTTGAGACACTCCACACACAGAATTAAAGATTAATTCATTTTATACATTTACCAAATCGTATAAAATACAGCTAAAGAAATCATTATGAAATCAAAATTACTTTTGGTCATTTTGCTAGCAATCCATGTTAGCCTCTACTCCCAATTAGAAAAAAAGTATAGTCCTCTCTCCGAAGATATTCCATCTTGGGCTAAATTGATGTACACAGACGATGCCGATATCGGAGAAATCATCAAGGCTTATGAAAGCTATTACAAAACGAATAAATTCGTAAAAACGGGGCATACCCAATATTATAAAAGGTTGCTGAGAAGCATCAAACGGGATATCAATGGCTATACTACAGGAACCAATGATTGGCGAAAAGCCCAAATCCTCAACGAAGAATATCTACAAAAATTACAAAGCAGAAGTCCCACTTCTCCTTGGACTTGCATAGGTCCTTTCGATTTTGACAAAGGTTCCGTAGATAGGAGCTATGCCGCCGGAGCAGCCCACATCTATACTGTAGAACAATCCATTTCCAACACAGATATCCTCTATGCCGGCTCTGCGACATCTGGTCTATGGAAAAGTACAGACAAAGGCTTGAATTGGACATTAATGACCCAAGACATGCTAATCAATGGCATCGTTGCCTTAGAAATAGATTATACAGACCCCAATACCGTATATTTTGAAGGAGGAGGAATCCTATATAAAACTACAGACGGAGGAACTACATGGGCAGCTATCGGTGATGCCACTTTCCAAGCCAGCGGGCATGAAATCGTAGATATTGTCATGCACCCGGCTAATAATCAGATTCTTTTCCTTTGTGCCAATAATGGATTATACCGAACAGATGATGCAGGTGCGAATTTCACAAAATTAAAAGGAGGGGATTTTCAAGAACTTGAATACCACCCTACTAATAACAATATCCTTTATGCCATAAAAGAAATCGGAAATAGAACCGAATTCTATAAATCAACAGATGGAGGTACAACATTCAATCTCACTGGAAATGGCTGGCCGGGAATTGCTTCCACTACTTCTGCCTCATTCTCTTCCGTCAATATGGATGCAGCAGGTGATTATTTTTCCGCTGCCACCAATATCAACCCCGGAAGCGGAGCACTCACGGATTTCACCATCGAAATGAGGATAAAAACTCCCTCATGGTCAGGAGATCCCGCTATATTTTCCAACAAAAATTGGAACAGCGGAGCAAATAAGGGATTTATCCTGGCATGCAGAAGCAATGGCACAGGTTGGAAATTCAATATTGCTGACGGCTCTTCCCGTATTGATATCAATGGAGGCACAATAAATGACAATGAATGGCATCACATCGCCGTGACTTATGATGCAGATGGAACAAAAAGCGTTTACCAAGACGGTGTACTCATCAATACCGATGCCACCATTCTTGCCGGCACAGTTGATAATGCCCTATCCCTTGCCCTAGGGCAAGATGGGACACTCGGTTATGGAGATAATTTTAATGGTAATATTAATGAAGTCCGAATTTGGAATTCCGTTTTATCTGCCACCGATATAGATGATTGGAAATGTCAAATCGTAGATAATACCCATCCTCAATATGCTAATTTGGTCAATCATTGGAAAATGGAAGAAGGAACCGGTACTACATTGGCAGATGCCATTTCTGGCAATACCATGACAGCAAGTGGTACAACAACATGGAGTACTTCAGATATTATGACTTGCGTCACAACGAATTTGATTTCTCCGGATGAACAGAGACGTACAGAAATTGCAACTTCTCCCGCTGCTCCCGGAAAAGTATTCGCCCTATGCACCGGTAATGCCAACGGAGGATCTGGTTTATACGGAATCTATGTCAGCACGGACGAAGGAGCCAATTGGACAAGGACTTGCTGTGGTCCACAACCTGCCGGAGTCCCTAGTGCCACCAACCAAAATTTGATGGGTTGGAGTGACCAAGGAACAGATGATGGTGGACAATATTATTATGACCTCGCCTTTGATGTCTCAGATACGAATGCGGATGATTTATTCGTAGGAGGGGTGAATCTTTGGATTTCCAATGATGGAGGAGTCACTTTCACTTGCCCATCGAAATGGAGCCATTCCGGGAAACCGAATTATGTCCATGCGGACATACACGATATCAGATTCTTCGGAAGCGATTTATGGATTGCCAATGATGGCGGCATTTTTTATTCCAATGATGAAGGAGCAAACTTCAATAGAAAAATGCTCGGAATAGCAGGAACGGATTTCTGGGGTTTCGGTGCCGGATTTTGGGATGGCGATGTCATGGTAGGAGGAACATACCACAACGGAACATTGCTCAAGGATAATAATGTTTATGAAAATGGTTGGGTTTCCACAGGTGGAGGAGACAACACATTGGGCAAGGTAAATTACGCCGACGAAAGAAAAGTCTATTATGATTATGGAGAAAAGATGCTTTCAGGCGACCGAATGGTTGGTAATTCAGGATTACCTTTCAATAAGGATCTTTGGAGTAAGCCGATGGCATTCGACCCTCGCTCTGCGAATATGATTTATGTAGGCGTAGAAGATGGAAATGGGGATACCAAAGAGCTATGGCTGACCCAAGACGATGGCTCGACATTTTCATTAATCCATACGTTCGCCATACCTATCGATAAAATAGAAACCGCATGGAATGACCCCAATACCATTTATGTTTCCCTACGTGGTGGCTGGTGGGACAGAAAGGAAGTTTGGAAAACGAATAATGGTGGTGCTTCTTGGCTAGAAATCACGCCTACCCTCGCACAACTCGGTAGCAGGGATTGGGTAAGATATGATATTACCGTAGATGGACAAGATGCCAATATTCTTTGGTTGGCAAGAAAATATCCCTATTCGGGTAATGATTTGGATGGATTCCAGGTTTTGAAATCCACAGATGGAGGAGCGAATTGGAGTTCCCTTTCAGGTCCCAATATCAATGGAGAAACCGCTACGAATATCGTACATCAAAGAGGTAGCGACGGAGGCGTTTATATTGGTACAAAAAGAGCAGTCTATTATAGGAATAACTCAATGTCAGATTGGGCATTATTCAATACCAATTTACCTGCGAGCACCTATTCTACAGATTTGATTCCTTTTTACAAAGAAGGCAAAATACGGAACGGAACAAATAGAAGTGTCTATGAAGCCGAATTTTACGAAAACACTCCTCCCCTAGCACAAATTTCCGTCGATAAATTCAATGCCTACTGTGGACAGGATACTATTTATTATTCTGACCATTCTGCCCTGAATCAAAATGGAGCAACCTGGTCATGGTCCTTCCCAGGAGGAACACCTTCTTCATCTACCGAAAGACAACCGAAAGTTACTTATCCAACTGCTGGCAACTACACTGCCACATTAACGGTTACAGATATATACGGAACCAGCACACAAACCTTAAACAACCTTGTTACTATTGAGAATAGTTGTGAATTAGATACTATTCCCCAATATGCCTTAAACCCTAACACTGCAGGTTATCTAAATCTCGGTCGACCGGCAGCATTGGATTTCAAAGGAACGGATAATTATACTTTCTCTGCATGGGTAAAACCTTCATCTGATAATATGACTGGATATATCATTTCAAAATATGATAGGTATGTTACAGGGCAATACCAATTTGGTATTGAAAATGGAAAATTATTTTCCCAAAGGGAAGTTTCCCCTTGGAGTATTACAGGGACTACATCTTTATTAGCCAATCAATGGTACCATGTCGCAACAACATATGATGGCACCCAATTGAAAATTTATGTGGATGGGAAATTAGATGGCTCCCTAAATATGACTGGTAGCATTACCAGTAAAAACAGGGATGTCCTTATAGGAGCAAGATATAGAAGTTATGATCCCAATGATTTCTTCGGAGGATTAATCGACGAACTTTGTGTTTGGAATAAAGCATTGACCCAAGAAAATATTAGAGAAAAAAGACATCTCACTAAATATGAAAATGAAGCAAATCTAATCGCTTATTATCAATTCAATGAAGATGTATCCGAAGCTATTGTTCCGGATAGGATAAAATCTAACCATGGCAATCTCAATGGTGATGCCAGCCGCTCAATATCCGCTGCTCCTGTAGGAGGTGGCACCAGTCACCGAATGGCTGTAAATGGTTCAGGGATATCTGATTTTAGTCAAGCGGATGTTTCCATTGATTTCGGGGCAAGCCATCCCGATGGCGAAGTCGTCGTTTCCAGAATTAATCTGAATCCGGATCAATTACCAAGTGCATTTCCTGAAAGCCGCAGTTATTGGGTGATTAATAACTATGGAAACAATGCTACTTTTTCCGAATTGGATAATATTTCATTTAATAATATTGGCAATATTTCCACCACAGATGCTGCGAGTCCGAATACATTCAAATTATACAAAAGGAATTCCAATGATGATGGAGCTACTTGGGGAAGCAGTATAGATGATGGTGATATTGCCATTGCAGGAAATGATGGGAACGTTACTTTTTCGACTAACAATTCCATCACCAGTTTCAGCCAATTCATTATTACCAGCGAAGGGACTTCGCTTCCTGTGGAATTAATTTCTTTTAGCGCTACGCTCCAAAATAGAAAAGAAGTTTTATTGGAATGGAAAACCGAAACAGAAATCAATAATGATTATTTTATTGTAGAAAAAAGCAAGGACGGAATTAATTTTGAAAAAATAGGAGAAGTCGATTCCAAAGGAAATTCAACAACTACCCAAGAATATTCCTTATTGGATGAAAATCCATTTTTAGGAAAATCATACTACAGGTTACAGCAAGTAGATTTGGATGGCAGTTTCGAATATTCTGAGATTAAAACTATTTTTATAGGAGGTCAATACAGTGACATTCTCATTTATCCGAATCCTACTGACAATAAATCTGGTTTTAATATCCTAAGTAATTTTACAGAACAATTAGATTTTATTTTATTTGATGCCACAGGAAAAAAGATAATGGAAAAGAAAATCAATCCGGAGGATTATATTTCTACCGAGCATTTGGCTCCGGCAACTTATATGTATCGCGTTATCGGAGAAGGGAAAATGGTAAATGGGGTCTTATTGATAAATTAGAATGTAAATGCTCTACCCATTGCCCTATCAGTGTAAATGTGTTTTTATTAGACATGGATTTCTTTTTAATTTGCTTTATATTCAATTAAGGGGTATGGAATTTCGCAAAATAATTAAAGATTGCATAAGGAATAATTACAATTTACTAAAAAGAAAATTTCTCAGGGCTTATTTATATATGATAAAATGCAAATCCAGAAATTATAATTATTATAAAATGAAAACATAGTTTTCATTTTATAAATACATTAGCTTTTCAATTCGAAGTTCTTTAAAAAGTGATTGATAAATTAAAATAGGAATAGACATTTAACATTATAAGTAAAGGCACAATATGTAAATAAAAAACGTTATTATTATTATATACTGAAATTGCACTTTTTTTTGAAACAACTTACTTAACAAATTAAAATTCCATACCATGAAACAAATTACTTGCTTAGGCCTATTTGTCCTTATATGCGGAATACTATTCAGTTCTTGTGGCGAAGATGCCGTTTCCCAAGAATTCAAAAGATATGAAGATGCTGATTATGAAGTATTAACAAGAGAACTCAATCTCCCTCAGGGAGGCCTTTCTTACGACTTAAACTTCCCTGATTATTACAGCAGGATTGGCTTTGGAAGCAATCCTACCCCACAAGATGTCGATATGGTTACTTTGGGTAGGGTTTTGTTTTACGATGTCAATTTATCTAAAGACCGTTCTGTTTCATGTGCATCCTGCCATGATCAATCACTTGCATTTTCAGATGATGTCTCTCTAAGTATGGGAGTAGAACAAAGAAGCGGTTCAAGGAATAGCATTGCCTTGGGTTCTGTATTCAGTTTTTCTGAATATTATGGACAGGAGACATCGCCGGGTATCCCTTTCCTTTGGGATAATAGTGCGACTACCCCACAGGAACAAATCCACAAGGCCATCGCCAATGAGAACGAAATGGGTATGACGATACAGGATATATACACTAGGACAAAAGATGAGCCACACTACCAAGTATTGCATAAGTATGCTTTTGGACCCGGAGAGGTCAAACCTGAAAACATGATTGATGCCTTAGCGGCATTTGTAAATAGTATAGCTAGTTTCGACTCCAAACTGGATGATGCAATAGATTCCCATCTAAGTCAGGGAAAGAATTTTGACGGGAGTGTCTTACCCAATGATATGAGCATGCTTAGCAGCAAAGAAAACCAAGGTTTACAAATTTATAAAGCCAATTGTGGCAGTTGTCATGGTGAATTGATGAATGCTCCAAGCAGATTGGCTGAAAACAATGGTCTTGACAGTGATATTGGTGAAGATTTAGGTGTTGGCGGAATTAATGGAAGCTACTATGATAGAGGAAAATTCAAAGTACCTACATTGAGAAATATTGCCCTTACGGCTCCTTACATGCACGACGGAAGATTCCAGACCTTGGAACAGGTCGTGGACCATTATAGCACTGGCATACAAGATCATCCTAATCTGAGTTACGATTTACGATCAGGTTCGCAAGCCACTAAATTTAATTATACCGAAAATCAGAAAGAAGCGCTGATCGCTTTCTTGAATACCCTAACTGACAATAAGCTGATTACCGATGAAAAATACTCTAACCCTTTTAAATAAGCATCTGTTTTTTTTCTTTTCTATTGTTTTCGTAAGTTCTGGGTGTTCTAACACACAGAACTTACGATACAATGCCCCGACAGAAGGTCATTTATTAGCCATGAAAAACGGGAAAAAAGGTGGTCAATATATTCT
>JAHDHJ010000147.1 GCA_020631375.1 Saprospiraceae bacterium
AATTACAACATCGTATTTTGTTTTATATCTTTTCATTTAACTTTTCATCATTTTTACAAAACTATCTTTTAATCTTTCGGAAACAAAACCAGAGGGTATATCAAAAGATTTATCTTTTGGGACTTGAACCAAAACAAAACCATCCTTATTCATTTTTGACCTGCAATTCTCCCATATAATATTAAAATCAAAATTTCCAGAATCCAATTGATTTAAATCAAGAACCAATACATCAAAATCATCTTGGAACAATTCATTTATATCTCCACTGAAGAAATTAATCTTATCATGTTTAGAAATATTATTATTGGCTAAAATAACATTTTCTTCATTTTCATCCCAAGCTTTTATCTCCCTTTTTTCACTTACAAAAGAAAGCATATAAGCTCTGATTCCGATGCCACATGCAATGTCAATTATTTTTCCTTTTCTTGGAATAAGGTTGTTTATGGAATTAAAATTATCATTTTCAGATAATTCCTTTTTCGCTTCCTTATAGATACGTTGACCTTTATACAAATAATTTTTTAATGCTTTGTTCCTAAAATAATCCGGAGTTTCTGCGACTACTCTTAATTCTTCGAATTCATTCCGCATATATTTTAAAACACCTTTGGTCATGTCTTGGTAAGATTCGCCATAGGGATATTCGCCATGCTTGATTCTAGGCAAAATTTTGATTGTTACTTTCCCATCCTTAATATAATTCTCGCCTTTATTCACTGTATGACCTGCACCATGTAATAAAACAGGGACGATGTCCGTCTTTAATTCTTGTGCTAATAAAAATGCTCCTTTTTTAAATCTTTTTATTTTACAATCAGGAGAGCGGGTTCCTTCCGGAAAAACCAAAATGGAATACCCGTCTGCCATTTTTTCTTTCATCAAGGAAATATTTTTTTCATGTCCTTCTGTTACTGGATAAAAGTCAGCATATTTTACAATGAAACCATAAAAAGGATTATTCCAGACCCAATCATTTGTCAAGACTATGATTTTGGAATGCAACATTAATAATGCTGTCAAATCAATATGGGACTGGTGATTGCAAACAATGACTGCCGGCTTTTCAAAAGTTTCGCCAAAAGGATTGATGATTTCTTTTTTAATGCTTGGAACAACAGCATTAATTAATTGGCAGAAATTCTGTAGCCTTTTACTAAAGAAATGTTTTTTCTTCTTTTTATCAAAAGGCAATATTTTTAAAATAGGAATAAGTAAAGTTAAGGAAATACAACCACCTAGGAATAAAAGAAAAGTCAGAATGGAAATAATCACGTCTTTTAAAAGTAGCGGTTCTTTTCTTCTTTTTCCATTTTTCTCAACGAGCCATTTAAATAAATTCGGCTGTATGGTAAATGAAATAATAACCACAGAAATTATTCCAATAATGGACAATGCAGCTATCGACCTCAATGCAGGATGTTGGGCAAAAATCAAAACACCCATTCCGATAATAGTTGTCAATCCGGATAATAAAATGGAAGTCTTATATGATTTTAAATTCTTTTCTCCCGTCCTATAATTTTGTATTAATCCATTCATAATAAAAATGGAATAATCAATTCCCAAACCAAAAATAAATGTTGAAATAATAATATTGAAAATATTAAAATCCAATCCTAATATTCCCATGATGCCCAATGTCCAAATCCAAGCCATGACCATAGGAAGGATAGAAATGATACTCAATTCTATCCTTCCGAAAGAAACCAGAAGAATAAAGAATACCACGAACATAGATAGCCATATCAGCAAATTAAAATCCGACTGAAGAATGTCCAAGAATTTTGTAGATAAATACGAACGGTCAAAAACAATCAGATTGTCAGAATCTTCTATACTCGAATAAATTTTCGCCTTGTCGTTTTCTTTGACTTTAAGCGTGGTTATGACCGTGGTCATATCTTCTTTTTGAGTAATAAAATCCTTAGCGAATAATTCAATGATTTTATTGACTGAAGTCGTATCCATAAAAGTAAAAGAACGATCCAAATGAGAAAAGAAATTCCGGAAGGTTTCTTCCTTGAATTTCATCTCTTTCCCCTCCTCCTTAATCATTTGGATAATGGAATCTTTCCGTTCTTGATTCCAGAAATCATTCCATTCTTTTATTTTTTGTTTTTGTTTTTCATGGGATAAAAGAACCGTACTTAAACCTGATGTTTTTTTGACAATACCCTTTTCTTTTAATTTAGCGACATCGTCTATTTTGCTTTCTGTATGTTCGAGTGCCTCATTTAAATCTTTTCCATTCGCAATAAGGAAAACGGATTTTAATTTATAATTATTAAGTGCATCCAGATTGTCTTCCGCTTGTTGTAATTTCGGAGAGACAAAATTCATTTTGTTCAAATCCCCATCAAATCCCGTTTTACTGAAAGTAAATAAACAAACAATCGTTATTGCAAAAATGACAAGTTTTAATATTTTATTGGAATCAAATTCGTAGTCAGCTATTTTTTCTAAAATATTATCCGAAGCAACTTCCTTTCTTTTTTTGAAAAAATGAGGCAAAATAATCAAGGCGAATAATGCCGCACCTACGATACTAACCGCAGCAAACAATCCCAAATCAAACAATGCTTCGGAACGGACAAACATCAAACACAAAAAAGCGGAAGCCGTAGTCAGACAACTCATGACTATGGGAAGGGATACATCTTTCAATACCTCAATCGTATTAGGTCTGTTCTTGTAATGGGTAAATAAATGGAAAGAAAAATCCAGTGCAATTCCCAAAAGAATAGATCCGATACCCAAAGCTATTGCAGAAACCTGAGTACGAATCAAAAACAATACAGCCAATGAAGCTATTCCCCCAAAAGCGATGGGAAGAATAATTAAAAAGAAAATGCTAGCTTGGCGAAAGAAAAAACTAATTAGAATTAAAAGGCAAATAATCGCAATGGTGACAGTAAGTTGAATGTCTTTTTTTATTTGGTTGGCATTGCCTACGGCAACAGGAACAGAGCCGAAATATTCTGCATGGATATTCGGATGCACTTGTGCCAAACTATCAATAATAAAATCCAATCGTTCTACAAAAATAGTATTTGCACTTGTCTCATTTGGTGGATGGGCAGCATCCATGAATAATAATAAATGAGATTTATCCTTACTAAAAATATAACCATTATGTAATTCAAAATTTTCATCCAATTGTAAGGACTCCAATTTTTTCAACCCCATAGGAGTAATACTTAAAGGGTCTCTAAGAATGATTTTTTTAAACATCATTCCAGCAGGAGAAAACAGCGTTTTTAAATTGCCTTTTAATTTCTCTCTGATGTCCTCCCGATTCAAACCCTTTTCTATTTCTGCATAATCGTCCTTATCCAGATACAAGGGAAGATTTTCATAAAAAACATTATACATTTCCATCATCTTATCATCATCGAAACGCAGGGTAATGTCCTTGAGATAAGTCGGGAATAATTCGAAATGAAGCGAATGGTACAAACTATCTCCAAAATCTATCAATGCTTCCGGATCTGATTCTTTTGTAGAATCTGCCAGAGAAAGATTAACGATAATTTTTTCGGAAAACTTGGAGTTTTGAAAGACAGTATTGAGTCGCTGTACTTTTGGATCAGAGGGAATCACCCTCGAAATGTCTTCTTCCAATTTCAATTGGGATGCCAATCCCAAACCTAACAAAAGGAACAAGGACAAAAACAGCCAAAGCATACTTTTCCTTTCTTGGAAAAATAAATAGATATGGATAAAAATCTGACTCATTCGTTGGTTGAATTCAAATTTCCTTTTTTATAGAAAATAAATAAAGTAAAGTATGTGAATAAACCAAGAACAGTGGCGACAATAAAACCGAGAATAAAACTACCGATAAAATATTGCATGAAATTCTGGTGAATCACTTCAATGTTGATTGACTTATCAAATGCCAAATCAATCGCACTCGGTGATGCCCACGCTCCTAACTTATAGCTTGCAAAAATAATAAAAGGAATCAAAGGGGGCATACTTAAATTGCTGGCAACTCCCGCAATGACCTTATTTAATTTGAGAATATGGGCAAAGAACAAAGAAATCCACAAATGAAAACCCCAAAACGGACTCATGGCGAAAAAAACACCAAGCGAAATAGAAAGGGATTTTACAAGATTGGACTCGGATTCATGGAGTAAATACTTATCCACGAAGTCTTTTATATGTTCCGTTATTTTTTTTTTTGGAGCGCCCGAATGAAATTCCGAGGTTTGATGTAAAGGAAAGTGATGGCGACCAAAAAAGTATTCAATACCGATATCCGCCCAAAATCCTTATAAGGCCTGAAATGGCTGATCCTTTCTTCCTGTGGAGGGTAGTAAACTTTGATTGGACAATAGGTCACATTGATGTCCCGCCATGCTGCCCGAACCAAAACCTCGATTTCAAATTCATATTTCCCGGTGAAATAACGGATTCCCTTTAATAATTCTATCGGATAGAGCCGATAACCAGATTGTGTGTCAGGCAAATCAATCCCCGTTTCCAAACGGTACCAGAAATTAGAAAACCGATTGCCAAAACTGCTTCCTCCGGGAACGGAATTCTGTTCCATATTCCTTGCTCCCACTATCAGTGATTTAGGAGCTTCCTCCAATTTATCCAAAAAAACGGGAAGGTCGTCCGGATAATGTTGTCCATCGGAATCTATGGAAATCAGATATTCATATCCTTTTTCCAAGGCAATATCAAAGCCTTTCATTAAGGCAGCGCCTTTCCCTTGATTCTTATCAAAAGAATGGACATGGATCACCTCATTGAAATCCTTTAGGACATCCGCAGTATTATCCGTAGAACCATCATTCATGACAATGACTTGGTTAGTATATTCCAAGACACCGTCTATGACAGCCTTTAGCGTGCCATCATTATTGTATGTAGGAATGAGGACACAGCAGCCAGAATCCTTAAATCTTTGGTAGCTATTTTCTTTGGAACCCATACTATTTGGAATAGAGATGTATGATTTTTTGAAGAATAGGGATAGCTTTCTTATGTTTGGCAACATAAGGATTAGCCTTATCCCAAACATATCCCGCTAATACAGAACAAATCTGGTCCTTGACTTTTTGAACATTGGTCGGAGAGAAAAAGACATCCTGCATCGCACCATCATACCAATGTTTGACATAGGAACGGAAAGTATCAACCCCTTCCTCTATATGTTTTGAAAATTCATTTTCCCAATCCACATCTTCATTATTCAATTGTCTTACGACCAAATCTGCAGCTTTGTGCCCGGTAAGGACTCCTATCGCCACACCCGAAGAGAAAACAGGGTCGAGAAATTCGGCGCTATTCCCCGCAAGGGCAAAGCCCTCCCCATGAATTTGTGTCACGCCGGAAGAATATCCCTTTATCGTTTGTGGAGGCATGACATGTTCCATATCCCTAAATCGGTCTCGCACCTGCGGAACTTGTTCTATCATTTCCCGCATAGCCGCTTCATCATTCCCATCAAAAAAATCGGTATCTCCTACGAAACCTACCGAGGTGATTCCATTGGAAAAAGGAATAATCCACATCCAGCAGTTTCTATCATTTAAAATAACAAATGTTGCTTGTCTTTCTTCTAATTCCTTTGGAGCCAAATCATCCTTGATTCTGGTAAAAAAGGATTGCCGGACAGGAAGATCCGTGGTCTTAACCAAGTTCAGTATTCTAGGAAGCACCCGACCATATCCACTAGCATCAATAATAAATTTGGCTTGGATTGTCGATTCCTTCCCCTCATTATCAACAACAGTAGTCGTTGAATTACTCCCCGAAAACTTAACATCAGTCACACCATGTTCAAACCAAATATCGACTCCTCTCCTTTCCAATTCCTCTGTAAGCACATTGTCGAATCTTTCTCTAGGAACTTGCCATGTCCAAGTCCAACCCTTGGTGAATTGTTCCTCAAAACGAAAAAGGCACTTTTCCTCATTCCTAACAAATGCTGCTCCGATTTTAACTTGAAAATTCTCTTTTTCAAGAGCATCCATAAATCCGGCAACCTTTAGGGATTCCATTGATACAGGCAGTAAGCTTTCTCCGATAACAAAGCGAGGAAATTTCTTTTTTTCAACTACAATTAGATCCAAACCGCTTTTTTCTATAATAGCGGCTGCAACCGCACCCGAAGGTCCAGCTCCTATAATGAGAACATCCGTTATATGATGGGACATCTTTTTAGATTTGGTTTAAGATACTAGTATCAATACCATTTTGCATTCCGGTGAGTACAAAATGGCATTTAGGAATATAAAATTATATAGAAATATGGAATAAAGGTATGAAAATCACACTTTAAAATGGGCTTCTGGATATATAATTATGGATTTAAAATTATCAAGACAATATAATAATTATCTTTGCGACCTAATATTTAAAGAAGAATACCATTTAATGATTACAATTGAGGAACAGGGGTTTTCAATCAAGGATGTAGAAGCCATTCTTTTTGGAAGCGAATCGATAGAATTAAGTCCGTCTACTTTGCAGAAAGTGGAGGAATGCCATACTTTTTTAAAGGATTTTGCAAAGGATAAAATCATTTATGGTATCAATACGGGCTTTGGCCCAATGGCTCAATACAAGGTAGATGACAGCCAGCAAAAAGCACTGCAATACAATCTGATCAGAAGCCATGCTACTGGCACAGGGACTCCTTTGACCGAACTACAAGTCAAGAGCCTTATGGTTGCCAGATTGAATACTTTGCTCAAGGCAAAATCAGGTGTTCACCCAAGCCTAATCCTTTTAATTCGTGACTTTATCAACAAGGGATTGTATCCGGTTATTTATGCACATGGAGGCGTAGGAGCCAGTGGAGATTTGGTTCAATTGGCACATTTTGCCTTGGCATTAATTGGAGAGGGGGAAATTGTTTACGAGGGGAAATGCTATGATGGGAAAGAAGCCTTTGACAAGGCAGGTCTAGAGCCATTGAAAATTCACTTGAGGGAAGGGCTGGCATTAATGAATGGAACTTCTGCCATGACTGGCATTGGTTTGATTAACCTGATTAGAAGTCGGAAACTGATTAATTGGTCGATTCTTATTACGGGTCTGCTTACTGAATTGGTTGATTCATATGATGATCACTTTAGCCGTGAACTGAATCAGGTGAAATTGCACAAGGGGCAACTAGATATTGCGAAAGCACTTTCTACTTGTCTCGAAGATAGTCAACTCATCCGTAAACGTGAAGCTCATTTATACAATAGGAAACAGGAAAAAGTAATTTTTGAGGATAAGGTGCAGGAATATTATTCCATCCGTTGTCTTCCTCAAATCCTAGGACCAATATTGGATACTTGCCAATATACTGCTGAAGTTTTAGAGAATGAACTCAATTCTGTAAATGACAATCCTATCATAGATATTGAAAAAGAGAATGTATATCATGGAGGTAATTTTCATGGGGATTATGTAGCATTGGAAATGGATAAATTACGCATCGTAATGACCAAATTGACGATGTTATCCGAAAGGCAATTGAATTTCATGTTGCATTCTAAATTGAATGGGAAATTCCCTCCTTTTGCCAATTTAGGCGTATTGGGAACGAATTATGGCGTACAAGGTGCGCAGTTTACAGCTACTTCCACGACTGCTGAGAACCAAATGCTTTCGACCTCAATGTATATCCATAGTATTCCCAACAATAATGATAATCAGGATATTGTGAGCATGGGAACGAATGCTGCTACAATGACTGCTAAAGTCATAGAAAATGCATTTGAAGTATTGGCAGTTCAAAGTTTATCTATTTTGCAATTGGTGGATTATTTGGATTGCGAAGCAAAATTAGCTTCTAAGACCAAGAGTTTTTATCAAGCATTAAGAAAAGTTACTCCGACAATTATCCAGGACCGACCTTTGTTTAAGGAAATAAAGAAAGTAAAGGAATTTTTGATGGAAGAGGATGTGAAAGTGATTTAATACGCTTTCTAATTCAATCGTGTATTAGAAAAAAATGGCGACTCAAAAAAGAGCCACCATATGGATCCGAAACAACATGGATCAGGTACGTGATGAGTTTATATTGTGACGAATCACAATATATATTTTAGTATAAGTTCGGGAACCCTGAACATTAGGCTTTATTACAAATCATATTTATCTAAATTGTATTTTTTAATGATTCGGACAAGCCCTTTTGATAGCTGTCTATCATCATTGAATCCCAAATGGCTCAATCCCTCTGCCCAAGATTTATAATCTGAATGGGGCAAGCCTTTTAGTGATCTGCATTTTTCTGAAACAAATTGGCTATGTCCTCTGAAACTCGCCCAAGCACTTTCATATTTCCTAAAACATTGCCCATCAAAGTCTTTCATATTCCCATCCCATTCATTACCACATAAAATATGGAAATGATTATTGGCATTTTTGGCTATTTCAGAATTGCCTGCTGCACTTTGGTATATTCCATTAGCTAAAATAATGGAGGCAGGAATACCATATTTACGTTTTTCGCTGACGGCAACATTTGAAAATCGTTCGATGTATTTTTCTATTTCTTCTTCTGGAATTTCTTCCAAGCTTATCTTTTTATGCAATTGTTTCTCTTGATTATCCTTTCCTTTTCTACTGAAAAGAGAAACGAACGAAGCTAGACTAGATCCTTTGCTTGATTTATTCTTAGACAACCCCTTTTCCTTGGGTTTCTCTAAGGGAGCTGGTTTTTCTGGTTTTGGTAGGTCACTTTTCAATTCCCCGGCATCTTCCACATCATTCAAGGGAGATTGTAGGTTCACTTGGAAATTCACATCTTTATTCATGAATATATATCCTGCGGATAGGATAATGACAATCCTAAAGATCAGGTTCATTGAGATGATTTTTTTTGTTTTGTTCTTAACTTTAACCTCTGGCTTCATGGCTTGATAAATTTTAATTTGTGGTTTTAGGGAATAGGCAATAAATAAATTCCCTACGTCAATTCTGGTAGTTTATTTATTGCCTACTCCCTTATATAGTATGTTGACTTTTTAAACATTCCCTTACTATTTACAACTACAAATTAAAACATAAAGTTTCAAATAAGCAAATTATTTACAAACGTTTTGTTTATTTATAAAATCACAAATCCCCTTCCCTAATATAGGAAAGGGGATTTACCCTAAGTGAACACTGGGATTTTAGTACAAATCTAAGATGCTGTTTTAATTTAACAATATCTGTCAAAAGCCATTTTCAAATTGGCAGAAATCATTTCCGCCGATCTACCTTCTATGTTATGTCTTTCTATGAAATGTACCAATTTACCATCTTTGAACAAAGCTATGGATGGGGAAGATGCAGGATAAGGAAGCATATATTCCCTTGCCTTGTTTACAGCATCTTTATCTACCCCAGCGAAAACAGTAACTGCTTTCGTAGGTTTTTTCTCATTTTCCAAAGCCATTTTAGCAGCAGGTCTGGCATTTGCGGCAGCACAGCCACATACGGAGTTCACTACTACTAATACAGTACCTTCTTGTTGAGACAATATCTCATCTACTTGTTCCGGAGTTTCTAAGCCTTGGAAGCCATTGTCAGTAAGATCTTTTGACATTGGCATTGTTAATTCTGCTGGATACATATCTTTTATTTTTTATTTTCAATTTCTAAACTGTACAAAAATACAGACATTATACTAATGTTACAAAATCTGGATTGGTTCTTTAAATTATGAAGAAAATTTGTTTTTTCTTTATAAAGGTTTATTAAATCAAACAAGTAATAATATATTCACATTATACTAGTAGTTATTCAAGTATAATGTGAATATAAATCAAAATGTTTTCCTATGTCTAATCAATGGTTTTACGCTATTCTTTTTCTTTTCTTTTCCTTTGCTCTCCAAGCCCAAGAAAAGACTGATTCTATTAAGCCTGTATATACATATCAGACTTTTAAGTCTGTGAAAATTGTGAATATGCATTCCTCTGAAACGATTAAGAAAAAGACTCTTGACATCAGGATCGGTCATAAGTTCGGAGATTTGGTAGGTAGTGGCGGTGGATTCAAAACTTTTTTCGGTTTGGAAAGTGCGGCAGATATCATGATAGGCGCAGAATATGGTATTACTGATGATATAGGAGTTGGTATATCTAGGATGAAAGGCTCACAAGGTTTGTTCCAAAATATGGTGGGAACTTTCAAATATCGGTTCCTTAAACAAAAAGAAGGAAGCGGAATGCCTCTGACACTAACATTCTTAGGCTTGGGTACCTTATCTACCCAGAAAAAAGTGGAGGGCTCAGAATCCATACAAGCCTTTGAAAAGTTCGCTCATAGAATGGCATACTCGGGGCAAATCATCATAGCACGGAAATTCAGTGAAAGGTTTTCTCTTCAGCTTTCGCCGGGACTCGTTTATAGGAATATTGTTCCTTTCGGGGATGTGAATGCCTTACCTTTCCTTGGTATGGGACTCAGACTCCAGATCAGTAAGGTTTTCGGTATTATTGCTGATACCAATTATGCTTTTTCAGCCATCAGAAACCGTAGTAATGGTTATTATCCTTCTGTGGGAGTCGGATTGGAAATGGAGACTGGAGGTCATATTTTCCAAGTCAACTTTACGAATTCAACCGGGATTGCCGAAACGGACTATATCCCTTATACCAGATCCAATTGGCTTGATGGCGGATTCCGTTTGTCATTCACTATTTCAAGGATATTCAATATGTAATTTTTCATCAGCCAAATTCGTTTTATCATTCATTGATAAATTTTTTATTTAATATCCCTAATTTAATTCCGAGCATATGAAAAGGGTATTTCCATTTGTTATTATTCTGACTACCATTTTGTTTTTCGGCGGATTCACTTCTGAGAAAC
>JAHDHJ010000148.1 GCA_020631375.1 Saprospiraceae bacterium
CTAAAAGAATTATCCATTCATTGAATAGAGGAATTCTTCATTATTAGTGGTACCTCTGATTTGCTGAAGCATGAATTGCATGGCTTCATCGGGTTTCATATCATTTAAGTGCCTACGGAGAACATCCATTCTAGCCAACAAGTCCTTATTGACCAAAAGGTCGTCCCTACGAGTACCCGAACTCTTAACATCGATAGCCGGATAAATCCGCTTATTCGCCAATGTACGGTTCAATTGAAGTTCCATGTTACCCGTCCCCTTGAATTCCTCAAAGATAACTTCATCCATTTTAGAACCTGTATCTATCAATGCTGTGGCAAGGATAGTCAATGAACCTCCGTCTTCTATATTTCTTGCAGCTCCAAAGAATTTCTTAGGCTTGTGCAATGCGTTTGCTTCCACACCACCAGAAAGTACCTTTCCGCTCGCAGGGGCAACCGTATTATATGCACGTGCCAATCTGGTAATCGAATCCAATAAGACCACAACATCATGCCCTGACTCGACCAACCTTTTGGCTTTCTCCAAAACTACACCAGCCACTCTTACATGATTCGCCGCAGGTTCATCGAAAGTAGATGCGATAACCTCGGCATTCACGCTTCTCTTCATATCCGTTACTTCCTCCGGACGTTCATCCACTAGAAGTACGATTAGATATATTTCCGGATGGTTGGCAGCAATGGCATTGGCAACATCCTTTAATAAGAATGTCTTACCCGTTTTTGGCTGAGCTACAATCAATCCCCTTTGTCCCTTTCCTATCGGTGAGAACAAATCAATCATTCTTGTACTCAAATCCCTACCTATTGGTGAAGACGAAAGGTTGATTTTTTCTTCTGGGAATAATGGTGTCAAATAATCGAAAGGAACCCTATCCCTTATTTGCTCTGTCCTTAGACCATTAACCTTAGAAACTCTAAGAAGTGCAAAATATTTCTCTCCTTCCTTTGGAGGGCGGATAGCTCCTTCTACAGTGTCTCCTGTCTTAAGACCGAATAATTTGATCTGGGATGGGGATACATAAATATCATCAGGAGAAGTCAGGTAATTATAATCCGCAGAACGCAGGAAACCATAACCATCAGGCATCATTTCCAAGACACCTTCTCCTTCTACTATTCCATCCAACTCTATATTAAAACGAGGTGTCTTAGGCCCTCTATCGTCTTCTCCCCTATCGTTCCTTCTTCTACTGTCCCTAGAATCACGGCTATCTCTCGAATCACGGCTGTCCTTATCCCTGGGTTTCCTTGAATCGCGACTGTCCCTCTCTCTGGAATCACGGCTTTCTTTCCTAGTAATTTCCTGGGTCGGTTCTATTGATACAACTTCTTTAACTTCAACTTTTTCCTCCTCCACTACTTTTACTTCCTCTTTTTCAGCTTCTACCTCTTTCTTTTTACGTGGACTTACCACTCTGGCAGGTTTCTTTTCTTTTGGAGTCACTTTTTTCTTAGCAACAGTTTCTGTTTCCTCCTTTTTCTTTCTGCCTCTTTTGGGTTTGTCTTCTGTTGCTTCTTTTTCCCTCCCGGCATTTCCTTTTTCGGTTCCGGCATTGATAGCTTGTTGGTCGAGGATTTTGTAGATGACCTCTTGTTTGGTTAGTCGTTTATAACCTTTGACTCCTAGTCCTTCAGCTATTTCTCTAAGCTCTGGTACTAGCATTTCATGTAATTGAAGAATATCGTACATGGTATATTTTAAATGTAAAAATGATTTGTTGAATGTGAATTGTCTTGTTATAGGATAAATCTAAAACTTAAATTAAACATGTTCCCAGATGTATCTAACATCTTGAACTTTCAAGCCCGAAAAAAACTTTACGGAAAACTTATTGAAAGGAAAAACACCAAAAGAATTGATTGAAAATTATATAAAGACTTGGTGCCCTTGAATTGCTTAACGATGCAAAAATACATTTTCTTTTCAAAAATGAACTTTTTTTTCAAAAAAAATGATTTAATCAATAATAATTCTCGCTTTAGAATATCATTATAAATGGTATTTTTGCGCTTATTAAGTAATTTATCCTACTTATTACAAAAATCATGCTTTAATTATGCTACAAGCCAATTTCATTAAAGAAAACAGAGAAAAAGTTCTGGAAAGACTGACAGTCAGGAACTTTAAGGATGCTCATTTGATAGATGAGATCATTATTTTGGATCAAAAAAGAAAAGATATCCAAGCAGATTCAGATAATATCCAAGCTTCTATCAATAGTTCATCTAAGGAAATTGGGAACTTGTTCAAGCAAGGAAAAAAAGAAGAAGCCGAGGAAAAAAGGACAAATGTCGCCAATTGGAAAATCGAATTGAAAGAATTACAAGAAGAAGCCGACTTAGTGAAAAGTAAATTGGAAGATGCTTTATTGGCTGTACCCAATGTTCCACACCCATCTGTTCCTGCCGGAAATACGGACGAGGATAATGAAGTCTTCAAAGCTTGGGAGGGGGATTTCCCTAAATTACCCGAAAGGCATTTTCCTCATTGGGAACTTGCAGAGAAATATGGCATTTTCGATTTGAAACTCGGTGTAAAATTAACTGGTGCGGGCTTTCCCGTATATAGAGGTAAGGGAGCCAAGCTTCAAAGGGCATTGATCGCATTTTTCTTGGATGAAGCTGAAAAGGCAGGATATGAAGAGTTCATTCCGCCATTATTGGTCAATGAGGAGAGTGCCAGAGGAACGGGGCAGTTGCCTGACAAGGAGGGACAAATGTACCATGCAACGGTTGATGATTTGTATTTGATTCCTACTGCGGAAGTACCTATTACTAACCTTTATCGGGATGCTATTTTGAATGAAAAGGATTTCCCTATAAAAATGACGGGTTATACACCCTGTTTCCGCAGGGAAGCCGGTTCTTATGGCGCACATGTAAGGGGATTGAACCGTTTGCACCAATTCGACAAAGTGGAAATCGTGAGAATCGAACATCCTGAACAATCCTATGCTGCTTTGGACGATATGTTGGAACATGTCGCTGGACTATTGGATAAATTGGGATTGCCTTATAGAATTCTTCGTTTATGCGGAGGCGATCTGGGTTTCACTTCTGCCTTGACTTTTGATTTTGAAGTCTTTTCTGCTGCTCAGGAAAGGTGGTTGGAAGTAAGCTCTGTTTCTAATTTCGAAACATTCCAAAGTAATCGCTTAAAATTAAGATATAGGGATGCCAACAACAAAAAACACCTTGTACACACATTGAACGGAAGTGCATTGGCATTGCCAAGGATATTGGCTGCATTATTGGAAAATAATCAGACAGAGAATGGAATCCTTGTTCCGGAAGTACTTAGACCTTATACAAGATTTGACATTATTGATTAAGTAGATGACTAGATATTTAGAGATTTTTAGACAATTGTTTTATTGTCAATCATATACCAAAATCGTACTATTGTATAATTTTTGTCCAATTATTTAATATCAAACTTCTAAGAATAGCATAAAAAAAAGCCTACTCGAAACGAGTAGGCTTTTTTTATTACAATTATTATCTAATCGCTTAGAAAAACTTACTCCTTTTATCTTCTATGTCCGCACCATCCCTCAATGCCGGAATCAAAGCTCTCACTTGGCTTCTATAGCCTTGGGAAATCGTTGACCTTAATTGTCCTGCATTCGTTACTGCCGGAGCAGCTGATTTATTAATCAATCTAGCGATATAAACTCCATTGTTACCAACGATAGGTTTTGTAGTCGCACCGGGTTGAAGACCGAATACCGCTCCTAGAACCTTAGGTTCTCCTGACAATACATTCCGTCCATTGAAAGAAACGTTTGTAGTATCAGCCTTTACTTCTTCGAACATAGCTGTAATAGCGGCAAAATCAGTGGTACTTCCAACCTTAGCGGCTATAGTTTCCCCTTTCTTTCTTGTCATTACTACATTTTCTATGGCACTCTTAGCAGAATTTACAGTAGGAACTCCGGCAGGATTCCTACTCCCCAAACCAGTAACTACGTATTTGTTCTCAAAATATCTTGCTTGGTCTATATATCTGTAAACGCTAGGTGATACTTCGCCAACACTCGCTTCGTTTGCCCATTTGATCATGCTACGGGTAGATTCGCCTAAGCCCAAACCAGTTATTGAGAAACCATTTTCATCTATTGCTTCTGATGTTTCTACCTTATATCCGGCACCTTTAGCAGAAGCCTTCATTGCATCTACTGTCCTATTCTCATTCGCGAAACGCAATGCCTTAGAATATTCATCTTTTTGTGTTTTCTTAGAAGGAACTATAGATCCTTGTAAGTAGGCTACTTTTATTGCTTGCTTGCCGGATTTGTATTGCTTGGTCACTTCTACTAAATGGACACCATTTACAGTTTCAAGAATAGTTAATTCCTTGGGTTCAGCTTTGTAGAATACTAAGTCATTGAATGGTTTTATCATTGTATTTTGACGTGGTTCTGTACCATCCGGATGAGCAGCGATAAATGTTCCCAAATCACCTCCTTTTTGAGCTGAGCCATCCATTCCATAACGTCTGGACAATGAATCGAAAGTGAATTCTTTTCTTTCTAGCATTCCCTTGATCATTTCTATCGTATCCCTTGCCGCTTGCATCGCTATCGGATCTTGGGCAGAAACAGATCTCAAGATATGTCGGGCAGATACTGAATCAGGAACAACTTTCTTATCCAAAACCTTGGCTACCTTATAAAACTCACCATCTATATATGGTCCATAAATCTCACCTACCCCAACATTAAATAAATCATCCTTTGCTACCGCACTTAATTCATCCTTTAGATAATAAGCTTCGTTAAATAAGCCTTGGTTGGATTCTACGAAAATCTGTACGTCTCCCGCTGTTCTGAAATTTTCGATTTTTTCAGCTAATTTATTTTTAATATCAGCAGAATCCTGAGCCGTTGGGTTTACATCAAAAACGATATAGTCTAATGTTTGCGTTGCCACATCGTTCATTAATGCAGCTTTATTTTCATTAATATATTTTTGGTAATCCGCATCTTCCAATGCCACTTCCGTATTTTCGATTTCATCGAAAGGAATACGGATATAGCTGATTTCTGCAGAACTGTTTTGATCCTCATTCTGTAAATTGACCATCCATGTGGGCGTATAGATAGATTTGGAAACAAGATTCATTACCTTGTTCTGAATTTGCTCTTGTTTTACCCTATTTTTCTCTTCGTTCCAATAGCCCATAAAATCGGGGTTCAATGTATTGGATGCTTCCAATTCTCTGATTTGGTTCAATTGCTCAGTATTCACAGCACCTCTAAATTGAGGATTTGGAAAGTCCTGACGGATAATTGGGCTGTAGTTAGGTCCGTATAAAAGACCTTCCATTTCTTCATCTGAAACCATGAGACCTAGCTTCTCGGCTTGGTTCTTCATAATGGTCTCACCTACAAGCGAATTCCAAAGGGCATTCCTTTGTGCATAGTAGTCCGCTCCGGAATTGCTATAACGCAATCTAGCCAAACGGTCAAATTCTTGGATATCAATCGATTCTCCATCAATTTCTCCAATTGTTGTTTGTCCTCCGCCTAGAAGTCCACCTGTTCCGCTGTTCCCTTGCATCTCCATAAAAATGAAACCTGCCATTGCCAATCCAAGCAAAACGATTACTAACCAAAGGTTATTTCTGATTCTTCCAATTAATGCCATTATCTGCTGATTCTTTTGTTTGTGCGTAATACACTAATAATCAATAATATAAATATGGAGTTTCTCCAGAATAGAAATGATTGGAGAAAATCTCTGCAAAGAAACGGGTTTCTCCGTTAAAAATCAAAAAATAGAGGGTTTTGCTTTGTTTTTTTTGTTATTTCAAATTGTGATTGGATTCTTCGCAATTTTATAGTTAAATTTGAATAAACACTATAATTCGCGACAAAGCAAAACATGGAAAGAATTCAAGTAACCGTTGATGATGTTGTTCCGGGTGATTCGGATGATGCATTTGACATCATGTTGCGTTTTGATAAATATCATGAATGGTGGCCCAAATCCATTCCTATAGAGTGCAAGGAATTCCAAGACATTTTCGTAGGAAACAAACTTTCCATCCAACCTTATCCTTTTGTGAAAATCGGCTGGAAATTACATTCGTATGATCCCGGTAGGGAAATCATTATTCATTATTATCGAGGCATGCATACGGGAATGGGTATTTGGTCTTTTGCGGAAGCGGATGACAATAAAGCTGTTATTTCTTTTGAAATTGACATTCTTCCTAAGAACAGATTATATAATTGGGTTTATAAAATTTTCAATGTCAGGGAATCCCATATCCAACAGGTAAATATGGTGATAGCGGCTTTGGCCCAAGAAATCAAGAATATCCAATCTCCAGAATCTTCCTCAGATGTTGCTTAAAACCAAAGGGCTGGTCCTAAGGAATACCAAGTACGGTGAGAGCAGCCTTATCCTAGATATTTATACTTTAGACAAAGGCAGGCAGTCATATATTATCAATGGTGTCCGGAAAGCTAAGGCAACTGTCAGCCAAAGTTTGGTTGGGGTTTCTTCATTTGTGGATCTTGTCGTTTATCATAGGGACAATAAGAATATCAATCGGATAAAGGAAATAAAATCCGCACATACTTATTCTTCCATTCCCTTTGATGTAGTCAAAGGAACGGTGGCATTATTCATGGTGGAATTGGTAGAAAAAACAATTAAGGAATCTGAAGAGAATAATTCCTTATTCGAATTCATAGAAGAAAGTTTCCTTGCTTTGGACCAAGCAGAGAAAGCAACTTTATTCCCATTAATTTTTCCGATTCTACTGATGCCTTTCCTTGGTTTTTCTCCTGGGAATAGCTGGTCTTCTTCAAAACCTTTTTTTGATATAAAGGAAAGTCTTTTTGTTGCCAACCCTCCCCAACTTTTATATTTGGAACCGGAATTGAGCCAGATATTTTCCTTGCTATTGAATAGTAATATTTCGAATTTGGACGATATCAATATTCCTAAATCCAATCGTCGGGAATTATTGGATGCCGCATTGGATTATTATCGGCATCATGTGGAGAATTTTAAGGAATTGAATTCCCATTTGATTTTGAGGGAGGTTTTGGCTTAGATATAAAAAAGCCTTCTCAGGTTTTCCAAAACCTCTAATTTCTCTTTCATAAAAAGTAATTCGTAATAAAGTCTCGCGAATTACCCTAACTTAAATAGTAATAAATAAAAATTTCAACGATATTTGTAGGCTGAATCAGCTATTTTTGTCCTAACTGATTTGAATACAAAGAAAATACAATATTTAAAGTATAGATAATGAGCGACTACTCTCATGTTTTCAATGCACATCCCTCTTTTATAGAAGCGATGTACAAACAATACCAAGACGACCCGAAATCTATCCAACAAGATTGGAGATTATTTTTTGAAGGTTTCGATTTTGCTTCTTTTTCTGCAAACGGCAACGGCTCTTCGGCTTCCGCCAATGGCTCTGTTTCAAAATCAGGTAAAATAGACCCTCGGGAGTTCCGGGTTCTGTCATTGATCAAGGCTTACAGGAATAGGGGACATCTCGAATCCTTAACCAATCCTATCAGAAAAAGAAAGGATAGAAAAGCCTTACTAGAATTGAAGGATTTCAATTTGTCCGAAGCAGATTATAATATACAACTCAGCATCGGCAAGGAAATCGGAATGGAAGGTGCGACTTTGAAAGAAATTGAAGCTAGACTAAAATTGGTTTACACTTCTTCCATCGGATATGAATATCATAACATACAAGATAGGGAAAAACGCCGTTGGCTAAGGGATCGGATAGAACAACGATCCTACCATGATGAGGGTTTGTCTATGGACAAAAAGAAAAGAATCCTTGAAAAGCTCAACGGAGCCGTAGTTTTTGAAGAATTCCTTGGCAAAAAATATGTCGGACAAAAACGATTTTCCCTAGAAGGAGGAGAAACTACAATCGCTGCATTGGATTCCATTATTAATAAAGGTGGAGACTTGGGCGTTGAAGAAGTCGTGATAGGAATGGCACATCGTGGACGATTGAATGTATTGGCAAATATCATGGGAAAAACCTATGAGCACATATTTTCCGAATTTGAGGGTACTGCTAAAAACGAGCAGAGTTTCGGTGATGGTGATGTGAAATACCATTTAGGATATTCATCACAAGTAAAAACTCCTTCCGGAAAATCCATTGATCTAAAATTAGCTCCGAATCCTTCCCACCTTGAATCTGTTGATCCTGTTGTACAAGGATTCTCAAGGGCAAAGGCAGATATTAATTTCAAAAGTGATTATAATAAAATATTGCCCATTCTCATACATGGGGATGCAGCGGTAGCGGGTCAGGGCGTCGTTTATGAAACGGCACAAATGAGCCTTTTGGAAGGATATCATACAGGTGGCACAGTACATTTTGTCATCAATAACCAAATCGGTTTCACTACTGATTTTGACGATGCCCGTTCGTCCACTTATTCCACTGCTGCGGCAAATGCCATACAAGCTCCCGTATTCCATGTCAATGGAGATGATGCGGAAGCAGTTGTTTTCGCTGCGGAATTGGCTATGGAATACCGACAAAAATTCAATTCGGATGTTTTCATAGATATGGTTTGTTATCGCAAACATGGGCACAATGAAGCAGATGATCCCGCTTTCACCCAGCCAGAAATGTATAAATTCATCAAAACACATAAGAACCCAAGGGAAATCTATGTGGATTATTTGGATAAGAAAGGGGAACTTGAGAGCGCCTTGGGAGAAAAAATGAGGAAAGAATTCAACGATTTGCTTCAAGAACGCTTGGATATGGCAAAGGAAAAGGATTTGCCTTATAAATACCAAGAAGTAGAAAGGGCATGGAAAGAATTGACCATCGGAGTGCAAGATCCTAAGGATTTTTTCCCTTCGCCTTCTACCGGTTTGAAACAAAAAACAATAGATAAGATCGTCCAACACCTGATGACGATTCCCGAAGGCTTCACTCCAAATAAAAAAATCGGTCGTTTGCTAAAAGGGAAGCAAAAATTACTGGACGACGGCTTATTGGATTGGGCAATGGCGGAATTATTAGCCTATGGCTCAATCTTATTGGAAGGAAAAGATGTTAGGATGAGCGGACAGGATGTGAAACGGGGTACGTTTTCGCATCGTCATGCCGTGTTGAACGACGCTGTTACTTATGATGAATACAATCGCTTGAGTGGCATGTCTAAGGATCAAGGAAAATACAGGATTTTCAATTCCCTTCTTTCCGAATTTGCCGTACTTGGTTTTGAGTATGGATATTCTTTGGCTTCGCCCAATTCCCTTGTCGTGTGGGAAGCCCAATTCGGGGATTTCTATAACGGCGCACAAACCATAGTGGATCAATATATTTCTGCCGCAGAATCAAAATGGGGAAGAATGAGCGGATTGGTTATGTTGTTGCCTCATGGCTATGAGGGACAAGGTCCGGAACATTCCAGTGCTAGGATGGAACGTTTCCTCCAAATGTGTGCGGAATTCAATATGACTGTCGCCAATGTCAGCACACCTGCGAATTTCTTCCATATCATTAGACGGCAATTGGCCAGACCTTACAGGAAACCACTGATTGTTATGTCTCCTAAGAAATTATTACGTTATCCTAAATGTGTTTCTCCTATTGAGACATTTACCGAAGCGGAAAATTTCTATGAAGTTTATGATGATTCGGATGTGGCTACCAAGGCTAAAGCCAAAAAAATAAAACGTGTCCTTTTCTGTACAGGAAAAATCTATTATGATTTATTGGAAAGAAAAGAAGCTGACAAACGCAATGATGTCGCTATCGTTAGAGTAGAACAATTGTATCCATTTCCTCAAGAGGAAATGGATGCCTTGGTGAATGAAAAATACAAGGGCGCCGAAAAATTCTGGGTACAGGAAGAACCTTCCAATATGGGTGCTTGGCAATATATCTTGGCATTCTATAGGAATTATAACATCGATTTGATTGCTCGTAAATCTTCTGCTTCTCCAGCTACCGGTTATAAAAGCCAACATGATGCAGAGCAAAGTGGAATTGTGGATAGGGCTTTTGGATAATTTTCGATTTAGAAGAATTCTATAATGTAAAAAATGCTGCCCAAAATTGGGCAGCATTTTTTTATTTCAATTTAAAACTATCTAAGATTTTCTCAACCAACTTTTGATAAGCATAGAATTGATTTTCTTCAGCGGTAAAGGTAAGTATATAAGCTTGGTCATCCTTTACCCAGTAATATTGCTCAAATTGAAGCTGCCTATTATTTTGCTCTGAAGTATAAATCATTTTTTGGAATTCTATTCCTTTGGATTTCAACCTTTCATTCTCTATCATTTTTCCGTTTGTAACCATAGCATTAATCTGATTCTCCGACAAGTTTGCAAACTTATCCAAATCCATATTCAAGCCTGACAAATTCTGAATTAATAAATTTATATTTTCCCTGAAAGAATCATTTTCAGAATTCAGTTTGGAAAATAGGAAAAAACTCGATCCATGAAGTCCTGACTGATCCAATTCCCAGCTTGTAGGATAACTAATAGAATATTCTTTTTCATCCAAAACTTTCCATTCTATCTTATCTTTTTCCGATATTTCCATAGCCTTATTATTACATGAAATGAACAACAATATAGAAGTAAGTAATATCAGGCATTCCCACTGTTTCATTTTTTATGATTTTAGATTTACAATTCTTTTTTTTGCAATATAATAAAAAACCACCTAGCCCAAGAGCTAGGTGGTTCAAAAGCATTAGCATAGCTGCTTTAAATTGCGAAAGCTTCCATTGCCTTCTCTCTCTCAATTATTTCTACTTGTCCCAAAGCTTCCT
>JAHDHJ010000149.1 GCA_020631375.1 Saprospiraceae bacterium
TATGCCTTGATTCCTATTTCTATTTGGGCATACTCATTCTTCCATTCCTTAATTTCAATCTTTCCATTAAGACTAACATCAAGAACAGAATTTCCTTTAAGGTTTACAGGTTTGATTAGTGTTTTTTCAACGGTTTGTTGAGCAGACACTACTCCAATGGCGAACATTGCTATGGTAAAGATTATTGCCTTCCTCATAATATATGGCTTTTGCTTTAATTTACATTAAATTATTCTATAAAACAAGTTTTTATCAAAATTTATGTCAGCAAACTTGCTTTTTTAACTAATATTAGTTTATTAAGCAGATTTTCTAACTTTTCCAATGGCAGCATATTAGCTCCATCTGATTTTGCAATTGACGGATCCGGATGGGTTTCAATAAAGATTCCATCCACTCCCACTGCGATTCCGGCTTTTGCCAAGGATTCTATCATATGCGGCTTTCCTCCTGTCACTCCTGAATTTGAATTGGGTTGCTGGACTGAATGTGTACAATCCAAAACCGTTTTTGCGCCAAATTCGTTCATTTCCACAATATTCCTAAAATCCACTACCAAATCGCTATAACCAAAAGTAGTTCCCCGTTCCGTCAGCATGATTTGGTGATTGCCGTTATGGCTGACTTTTTCCATTGCATATTTCATACTTCCTGCACTAAGGAATTGTCCTTTCTTGATATTGACAATTTTCCCTGTACTTCCCGCTGCCACTAACAAATCCGTTTGTCGACAAAGAAAAGCCGGAATTTGAAGTACATCAACATATTGTGCCGCTTCATGAACTTCCTCAACCGTATGTACATCTGTCAAAACCGGCAAATCCAATTCTCTTCCTACCTTTGCCAGAATTTTTAATGCCTTTTCATCCCCTATTCCGGTAAAGGAATCCAATCTCGTCCGATTGGCTTTTTTATAGGATGCTTTGAAAATATAAGGGATTCTAAGTCTATCTGTTATTTCTTTTACTTTCTCCCCTATTTCCATTGCCATGCCCTCACTTTCTATCGCACATGGCCCGGCAATCAGAAAAAACATTTCCGATTCTGTATGGCTTATTTTTGGTATGGAGCTAAGTTCAAACATCTTTATTATTCCTTTCATTATTATAACGCAAAGATAAGTCTAATTGTTCCCTAATTAGGTAAAAAATAAAATTTTATTTTGAAATTAATGTAAATATAAAGTCACAACAAAATTTAATTCCGAAAACAAATACTTTGTCAATATTATTAAGCTAAAATCTACTTAATACAATCTTCTAAACTAAGTCTGATAATAAAAAGGAAATTATATACTTAAACCAAGGAGGAAACCTATCTAATTCTCTTGGTTTGCATACACCTTCAAGCACTCGTCCTTTAGGGAGTAGCCCTTTAAAAACATCAATAAAATAGAGGGCAAAGAAAAAGGCAAGGAAAATTGAATCTGAGAGACTTTATTACGAATTATTGATTATAGCCAAATTGATCTTTTGAAAATCTATTCCGTTTTTTCTTTCAAGCCTAGCTAATGCCTTGTAATATTTTCAAAATCTCTAATTCGCAATAAAGTCTAAGATTCAATTCGATTTTTTTAAGAATCTAAATTTCGGCTAGTTCTTCAATATCAAAACCGGCGTCTCCTACAATTGTCATTATCTTATGAGGACTTAGTGTATTTGTTTTTACTGTCAATACCTTATCCGGATTATCGGTATCCACTTCCCAAGATTGAATGTCTGCCTCTTCGTTTAAAAAACTTGAAACTGCCTTAATGCAGCCTCCACAATTAATATTCGTTTTAAATTTGTATTCTTGATCCATAATTATGAAAATTTAGTTTGAACGTATAATATTAAATAAAATAACCATATATTAGATTTTATCAATATATTTGAAATAATAAGATGATTAAAATAGCCATATTCGCCTCAGGAACCGGCAGCAATGCCAGAAAAATAATTGAATACCTAGATGGTCACACCCAAATTGAGGTAGGACTCATCCTAAGTAATAGGACTAATGCAAAGGTATTGGATTTAGCTGATGAATACGGCATTCACAAAAGGGTAATTTCAAAAGATAATTTTAAAGATAAAGGATTTACTATTGGAATATTAGAATCCTTTAACATATCTTATGTAATTCTGGCGGGCTTTTTGTGGTTGATTCCTGAGTATATGATAGAAAGTTACCATAGGAAAATTATCAATATACATCCATCCCTATTGCCCAAATATGGAGGAAAGGGAATGTATGGGATGAATGTCCATAGAGCAGTAAAAGCGAATAATGAAATTGAATCGGGCATTTCCATCCATTATGTAAATAGTGAATTTGATGAGGGGGAAATCATTTTCCAATCCAAATGCACTTTAGAACAAAACGACAGCCCGGAAACAATAGCAAAAAAAGTGCTTGAATTAGAACATAAACATTTTCCCAGAATTATAGAAAAAATCATTCTAAACACTTGATAGACAATTAAAACAATACATTATGTATCGATTATTGGTAACCGTATTAAGCTTTTCATTCATTTTGCTGAATTCTCAGAATGGAAATGCCCAAGATAGTTGGAAAAAACTATCTTCCAATGCTGAGAAACTATTTGAGGCAGGAAAATTTGCTGAAGCAGGCGATAATTATTTCCAAGCATGGAAATTAAAACCTAAGAAAAACGATTTGGCGTTTAAGGCGGGCGATTGTTATTATATGATTAATGATTATGCCAAAGCTTCCAAAGCTTATCAACCTGTAAAGGATTTGAATGCTGAATTCCACCATGTAGGGTTCAAATATGCGCGCTGTCTAAAAAGCATGCAGGAATATGATAATGCAAGTAGAGAATTCGTCTATTTTATCAATAGTTACAAGGGGGATGATTATACTAATATGTCCCAACTTGTCCAAAATGAAATTTTAGGTTGTGAATATGCCATAAAAAATGTGGATGATAAAGGTGCCAATATTCAAATACAACATCTTTCAGAAAACATCAATACTTCGGGAATGGAATATGCCCCAATTCCCTATACTGATGATATTCTCTATTTTTCTTCTGATGTTGATGGAAAATCCAAGATTTATCGTTCTCAAAAATTAGACGGGGCTTGGACAAAAAGCAGGCCTACGGATAAGATTTTCGCTAATGTAACAAGGGAACATTATGGGAACGTCTCTTTCGCTCCGGACAATAGCCGTTTTTATTTCACTCAGTGCGATGCTACAAATTCATATAATTCCAGATGTGATTTATATTTGGTGGAAAGCGAGGAAAATGGAAAATGGTCTGACCCTATCATTCTTCCGGACTATGTGAATGACTTGGAAGCTACGACTACCCACCCTACTGTGGTTCATGATAACGGGATAGAAATCATATATTTTTCATCGGACAGGAATGGTGGACACGGAGGATTGGATTTATGGTATGTCAGTCGTGATTTGGGTAGCAAAAGCCTTGACTTTACTTTCCCGAAAAATTTGGGAAGTAAGATCAATACAGTTGGGAATGAGACCACTCCATTCTATGATGCTAATGCAGGAGTATTATATTTTAGTTCAGATGGTCAAATAGGAATGGGAGGTTATGATATATTCAAAAGTGAGGGTAAAAAATTTGATTGGAACAAACCGGAAAACATAGGCAAACCATATAATTCGGCTACAGATGATAGGTATTATGTTTTTCAAGAATCACCGGATTTTGGCTTTTTCATTTCCAATCGTACTTCTGATTTGAGTAAATTATCAACGACTGATGAAGATATTTTCCAATTCGGCGAATTCATTGAGGAATTGGTTATCAAAGGTGATTTGATAGATGATGCCGGACAACCCCTCAGTGATGTGAATATCAGTTTGTATGAAGTTCCTAAAGGTGGGAAAAGAAAAATGATTAGTAATAAGGATTATAATGGTAGTTATAAATTCCCAATTCTTGAAGATAAAGTATATTTTGTTGAGGCGAAGAAAGATGATTATTCATCATTTTCATTAGAATTCCAAATTCCAAGTGGAGCCAGTTCTATTGAGAAAGATCTAGTCTTGAAAAAGAACACCGGTACGGCTTCAAGTTCTGTTGCTCCCCCTACAGTTCCGACCAGACCCGGCGAACCGACCAAACCAACTGTTCCAGAAACTACCGAAAAACCAATCGTCGCTGCAATTCCTCCTAGTGAAGCGGAATCAAAAATGGAAGAAATGCCTTTATTCGAAGAAGAAGAAATGCCTTTGTTTGAAGAGGAGGAAGCACCTTTTGAAGAAGAAGTGGAAGTTGTAGCTGTCGAAAAACCAGTTTTAGAATTACCAACTGCTGTTTCTGAGCCTACAACAATAAGTGAACCTGTTGTTAGCACAGTTCCTAGTCCAGAACCTGTGGTTCATCATGCAACTGAAATTATTTCTGAACCACATACACCATCTGTAACTGTACCAAGTACTCCTGTTGCCGTAGAACATAGTGTTACAACACATACTACTCCTGCACCAAGTACAAGCATAACATCTACTCCTATTGTAGAACATAGTGTAACAACTCATTCCGGAGTAGTTTCTACACCAACAACATATCCATCCCATTCCACAACTGAAATCAGGAGTACAGGTAATATTACTTTCGATCCAACTCCTTACCAAGAAAATACGACTAGCCATACGAGTTCTTCTAACACTGGTTCTTCCAGCGGGAACCGTAGCCACCTAACTACCACCAGTGTCGAATCTGGTACATATTATAAAATCCAAATGGAAGCGATGAAATATTTTAACAAAGGAAAATATGCTTCCATGCAAGACATAGGTTCTGTTGAGTCTGAATATATTCCGGACAGGGACCTGGTAAGGATTATGTTGGGAAATTACTTCAACAAGGAAGATGCCATAGCAGCAAGGGAAGAAGCAAGGGCAAGGGGTTATGATCGGGCTTATGTAGTAAAATATGTAAATGGCGTAAGGAAAAGAATCAAGGTTTTCGTAAATGATTAATACATCATTTAGAGCTTGTTTAAACTTGCATATTCTACTAAAATAATTCAACAGAGTAGTATAAAATATAAAGAAAGAGAGTTTTCTTCTAATGAAGAAAACTCTCTTTTCATTTCTATGAGTATTAGAGAAATACTGTTTATTTCTCAGCTTTCATCTGAGGGAAAAACAAGACTTCCTGTATGGATGTCTGATTCGTTAACATCATTGTCAATCTATCAATTCCTATACCTAAGCCAGATGTAGGAGGCATACCATATTCCAATGCCCTAAGGAAATCCTCATCCAAAACCATTGCTTCATCATCTCCCCTTGCAGCAAGTTTGAGCTGATCCTCGAAGCGTCCCCTTTGATCTATCGGATCATTCAATTCAGAATATGCATTGGCAACTTCTTTTCCATTGATAAAGAGTTCAAATCTTTCAACCAAGCCTTCCTTAGAACGATGCTTTTTTGCCAAGGGAGTCATTTCTATTGGATAATCCGTAAGGAAAGTCGGCTGAATCAAGTGTTCCTCAACTTTTTCCCCAAAGATTTCATCTATCAATTTTCCTTTTCCCATAGAAGCGTCAATAGGAATGTGCATTTCCTTACAAGTTTTCCTCAATTCCTCTTCATCCATTCCTGAAACATCAACACCTGTATATTCCTTAATGGAATCATACATGGAAATCCTCCTGTAAGGTCCTCCAAAATTGATTTCCTTATCTCCCAATGTCACTTTCGTTCCACCCGTAACGGCAACCGCTACTTTTTCCAAACATTCCTCCACCATAGCCATCATCCAAACATAATCCTTATATGCCACATAGATTTCCATAGATGTGAATTCCGGATTATGGGTTCTGTCCATGCCTTCGTTTCGGAACATTTTTCCGAATTCATAAACGCCATCGAATCCACCTACGATCAACCTTTTCAGATATAATTCATTGGCAATCCTAAGATATAATGGCATATCCAATGAATTGTGGTGTGTTTCAAATGGTCGGGCAGCAGCACCTCCGTGCAATGGTTGCAAAACGGGTGTCTCCACTTCCATCCAACCTTGCCCGTCAAAATAATTTCTCATTGTGTTGATGACCTTACTCCTCTTCATGAAAATATCACGTACATGGGGATTGACCACAAGGTCAACATACCTTTGGCGGTAACGCAATTCCGGATCGGTAAAGGAATCAAAAGTCTCCATCTCTCCCGTCTCCTCATTCTTCTTCATTTTTACGACTGGCAATGGTCTCAAGGCCTTACTCAAATATTTGAATTCTTTGACACGTATGGATGTTTCACCCGTTTTCGTGACGAAAACTTCTCCTTTCACTCCTATAAAATCCCCTATGTCCAATAATTTTGTAAAAACAGGGTCATACATGGTCTTGTCTTCACCAGGGCAAATATTGTCTCTTTTCACAAACAATTGTATTCTTCCTGTAGAATCTTGTAATTCGGCAAAAGACACTTTGCCCTTTCCTCTGACAATCATTATCCTTCCGGCAAGGCTTACATTCTGATAATTATTCTGTTCCGCATCAAAATTCTCTTTGATGTCTGCGGCGAATGCATTTACTTCAAACATTTCTGCCGGATATGGATCTACTCCCAAATCCCTTAGCTTTTGCAAAGCATCCCTCCGAACGATTTCTTGTTCGCTCAATTGCATATTGTACTTATGTTAAATGATGATTTAATCATTGGCTCTAGCCAATAATCAATAATTAGGTGCAAAAATAGGAAAACCCATGAATTGTGGGTCAATTCAGAGGGAACGTTTATAAGGAATATGTTGTGAGATGTGGATCATCATTAAAAATTCTGCTGTTTTTGGCTAGGTTTAGCTATATAAGCCCATTTTTATTAAAATAATTCCCAATATATCTAAAAAATCTATTCAGCAATCCAAAACCTTTTCAAATTAGAATTACCTTAGCGGCTTAATTATTGTAATAATAAACTTTATACAAGATGAAAGCTTTTAGAATTTTATTTTTGGTTATGATTTGTGGCGCTATGCTGACTAGCTGCAAAAAGAAAGCTCCTGCTCCTACAGGTGATGATACAACTTCAGCTCCTTCTGTTACGACGGGCATTGATTTTGATGCCTTGGCTAAAGAAATGTGTGGATGTGCTAAGGATGCTATTGAGTTAGCAGTAAAAAGCAAAGCATTAGAAGCCGATGGCAAAGTAGATGAAATTGCTGCCTTAATTCCCCAAATCGAGGCAACGATGGGTGAGATGGAAAAATGTGCTGCTGCTTTGGAATCTAAATATCCGGGAGTGGATGGGAATGCAGAATATGAAGAGAAAGCTGATGCTGCAATGAAAAGAAATTGTCCTGATTTTGCAGAATTGAATAAATAATTTTTTTTGCAAAAAATGGGAAAGACTTCCGGAATTAAGTATATTTCGGAAGTCTTTTTACGTTTAGGACTAAAATACTATAGAAAATGGATAAATTATTATTGATATTCAGCATTGTGTTATTTATAAGTTGTTCATCTACAAAACACACTGTGAAAAACGATGAACAGTTTAATAGCAAAGGAGGAGAAACCGTTTCTAATAATGCTCCGGACGAAATGATAGACTATACATCTAAAGTTACTGCTTCAGATAAAGAATTGGTTCGTGAGATGTGTAATTGTTCTTGGGATATTATTCGCATTAATCGGGATACAAAACGTTATCATAAGAATAATGATAAGAATGGCTTGATGAGCCTTAAGCCCAAGATTGCCCCCGCTTATGCAAAATTCGATAAGTGCATGAACGAGCTTAAAGCAAGAAAAACAGAGAAAATCGCATCTGCAAACGCAAATGTCATGATGGCGGCGATGGAAAAGGAATGTCCGGATTTAGTTGAAATCCTTGAATTTACAGAACCTGTAAAAGGGGAAACTAGTAATTATTAACGAGTTCTTGCAATTCGGCAATGAATTCTTGTTTTTTGGGTTGTCTTCTAGCGATATTGGTTTTGGTAAAATAGGTATGATTGGAAAGGAATTTGATTTGTATCTTATTCCATTCCTTTATGTCATTCAAAACACCAAAAACAGATAATTCATCAAATAATGTTTTGCCAATCCTTGGAAAATCCTCCCTACCCAAATAATCGAGATCGGCATCACAAATGATTTCCTCGTAAATATTTTTTGGGGATTGGGGGATTTTTGTTGACATGATCATACTACATATCATCTCTATTTCCCCATCTGTGTAACCATATTTAGGTAGCAATTCCCTAGTAATGCCGCAGCCCAATTCCTCATGATTCTTATTATCAATAGTAAAGCCGCTATCATGGAGCAAAGCAGCCGTTTGCATTAATATGGTGTGGTATGCATCAATATTTTCCAAATCACATAACTCTTTGGTAGTCTGTAGGACATCCAAGGTGTGGTGTTTGCCATGATAATACAGATTATCAGACAGGCTATCCAAAAGCTGGAGTATGTTTTCCTTAGCTCCTTCGTAATTCATGTTGTAATTATACGATTTTCCAAATAGTATGCAATAGTTAAGCCAAGATAATAATTCCTTTCGGCATTACCTATTCATAACGTCATCTAAGGGAAATATTGTACAAATCTTCATTCAGTTCGGGTAGATGAACTGAAATGGAATTCAGAATTTGCCAACTTCGATTAATCCGTCTTTCCCTCAGGTATGATAACACCAGAAGCCATGAATTTCAATTCTTCCACAGGTTCTGTAATCGCTTCGATTTCTTCCTTGCTTTTCCCCTCATCCTCAGCATAATGCCTTAATTCATCAACCGTAGTGATTTCTCTATATGCTACTCCTTTCATAATAACATCACCTTTCAAATCCAATGGCATAAAAAAGCCATAGTCCTTGAATTTGACGAACATATCTTCCTTACCCGGAATCTTGGAAGTAATATTCATCCAACACCCTTTGACTTGGCACACACTTTCCACATTGCCGGAAACGATGGCTTCCAAAGAATCCTTTCCTTCAAATTTTTCAAGGAAATCATCGTAGGACATTATGCTTTTGGGTTTGAATTTTTCACCAAAAGACATAAGCTTATCCTCAATGTTAGGGTTCTTACTTCCTTGGGTTGTTTTAGCTGTATTTTTACATGAAAGCATTCCTATCATTAGGATTAAAATTATAGCAATTCTCATAATTTCTTAATTAGATATATATTTATTTTTACTTTCACATGTAAATGTAAATAATCATATATGAAAGACAAAGGTTTTACTCCTTATAATGGTCAGACTTTTTCTGAAAAAGAAAGCGAAAAGAGAGCCCAAGCTTATTATGAATTCATGGATAAGAGGAGAAGCATCCGCTTTTTTTCTGACAAACCGGTTTCCAAAAACATCATAGAGCAAATAATAATGACGGCTTCTTCTGCTCCTTCCGGCGCCCATAAACAGCCTTGGACATTTTGTGCTATTAATAATAAAGAGATTAAATCCAAGATAAGGGAGGCTGCCGAAAAAGAAGAGTATGAAAATTATCATGGTCGGATGTCAGATGAATGGATGGATGACCTAAAGGCTTTCGGAACGGATTGGAATAAGGAATTTATTGATATCGCTCCTTGGATTATCATTATATTCAGAAAGTCCTATGACATGATTGATGGTGAAAAAAAGAAGAATTATTATGTTCAGGAATCCGTAGGAATCGCTGCCGGAATGTTGATTTCCGCTATTCACAATGCGGGTTTGGTCACTTTGACACATACCCCTAGCCCCATGAATTTCATGAGTAAAATATTAGACCGACCCGCTAATGAAAAGCCATTCCTATTATTGCCCGTTGGTTATCCAACAGAGGATGCAGTAGTTCCTATTTTGGAAAGGAAAGGAGTGGATGATGTGATTGTTTATTATTCTTAAAAGCTAAAATGTCGTTCAAGTCCTCCATAAAAAAAGCCATCAATGCATTTGCATTGATGGCTTGCTAGTAAGAAGTATTAAGTTCTATAAAAACAGACTTGATTACTTCACAATCATTCTTTTGGATATTACTCCATTTTCGTTAGAGAAAGAGTAGAAATAAACGCCTGCATCCAATTTTCTCCCATCAAACTCTACTATTTCATTTCCGCTCAATCTAAGTTCGCGAGAATGTATTCTTTCTCCCAATGTATTATAAACACTGAATGTATAATCACCTGATTCAGCTTTTACATCTATGCTCGTGATTCCAGAAAACGGATTCGGTGTGTTCTGTCCAATGCTTAATTGGGATTTGATCAGATCATTCGTAGCATTTGCAGGATTCAATCTAATTTGATATGGGCAAGCAGGTAAACTCACTCCAAAAGCAAGCAAAAGCTGCTCCAATTCATTCTGTTCCATTGGGTCTGCAGGTATTGGAAACCTCAAAGCACCATTAATCAAAGGAGCAACTATATTTGCAGTGATTAATAGGTCATAATCTCCCGGAGTATTGGTGTCATTAGGTATGCCTGAAATCTCAACACACCCTCCTGTTCCAGCAGGGAAAATACAATCTTCAGGAAAGCAAGAGTAGGTCATTCCCGCAGGTAAGCCTGTGATTCCCGGTTCAGCGTGATCTGCTGGGTTTACAGACACACTGGTTAAAATTACAGGCTGGGCTGGCGTCTCCACTGTATCAGGTACAAAAACAGTTAGGACAAATGGATCATATACCTGATTGATAAAAGCTTCTTGTTCCGGAACCAAAGTATCACAGGGCATTTCAGAATCAGATAAGGGATCTATACCTATGAAATCAGCTGGGAGATCTGGGTTTGGTGTACATTGGGAATAGGCATTGAGGCATATTGCAAAAGAAAAAAAGAGTAGAAATAAATTTTTCATA
>JAHDHJ010000150.1 GCA_020631375.1 Saprospiraceae bacterium
GTATGTTTTATGTTCCTGCATCTTAATCCTCCCTCCTAAGGTGCAGGTTTTTTTACGCCCTTACCTTACATATGATGCATTTCAGATATATGTATCCTATCCAAATCCATGCCGAACTTTGCTTTTCTATCAATTCAGGAATGAAATATGTAACATTATTCATTTTAAAATAATATGTTAATTATTGGAAATCAATTTCAAATCTCCGACATAACCAATAAGCATGAACAAAAAAAATCCCCAATGCATTGGCACTGGGGATTTTTTCCATTCATTTATTTCGGTCCTATCTCTTACCTTTCTGTTTGCCTTCTTTTCATTTCATCCCTTATCCTAACGGCCTGCTCATAATCTTCATTACCCAAAACTTCTTCTAGCATCGCTTCCAATTCCTCATCATTAAGCATTCCAAGGGATTTTTCCGCACTTTCTTCGACGCTCTTTCCTGCTTTCTTTTTCCTAGGCTTCTTTTCCGCACCTCCATCTTCCAAAATGATTCCTGCCTTATCCATGATAAATTCAAAAGTATAAATAGGGCAATCAAACCTCACAGCCAATGCTATGGCATCCGAAGTACGGGAATCTATCTCGAATTTTTCGCTGCCTTTCACACAAACAAGCCTTGCATGAAAAATTCCCTCTACAAGATTGCTGATAATGACTTCCTTTAAATCAATATTAAAAGTCAATAAAGTATTTTTAAGTAAATCATGCGTCAATGGACGGTTAGGTGTCATTCTTTCCATCGCTATGGCGATAGCTTGGGCTTCGTTGCCACCAATGACTATAGGAAGTCTTCTATTGCCCTCTGTTTCGCCCAAAACTACTGCATAGTTAGATGATTGGGTAACACTGTGGGAGAGCGCGACTATTTCCAGCTCTATTTTCTTCATGCGAATTAAGTAATTATGGGCTTTTTGATGAATTCTTATAGTATATCTACTTTGCGTAAAATGCAACAAATATTAGCATTCAGATTTTAGTACCTAGATTCCTAACGGTTTCCTTAAGTTATGGAATAGTCTAAAATCTGAATACTAATATCTAAAGTCTGTTGCGTTTACGCAACCCGAATTAGTACAGTTATTCCAAAGTTTTGCAAAGATAACATTCTGATAGAAAATTTAAGGGCTTCGTTTACAGAATGTTTTATGAATTTTTATCATTCCTAATAAAGTCTATTACTAAACATCAAAAACCATACTACTGTTTTCTTTTACTTCAGTCCTTAACATTTTCATCCCTAACATCATGAGACAAAAAAGCCTGCTTTGCAATAATCGCAAAGCAGGCTTTAAATTATTTTCTGATAAATTATGAGTTCGCCTTACGTTTTTTGAATGCCTCAATCAATCGTGGCACTACATCAAACAAATCAGCACAAACCCCATAATCAGCAGCCTTGAAGAAAGGCGCTTCCGGATCCTTATTGATAACTACTATGACTTTGGAACTGTTCACTCCGGCCAAATGCTGAATCGCTCCCGAAATCCCTATCGCAAAATAAAGATTCGGACGGATAGCAACTCCGGTCTGACCTACATGCTCATGGTGAGGTCTCCAATCCGTATCTGCTACCGGACGAGAACAAGCGGTAGCAGCTCCGATCAATTCCGCTAGTTCTTCTATGATGCCCCAATTTTCAGGACCTTTCATTCCCCTACCAGCAGAAACCACTATTTCCGCTTCAGGTAATGGAACAGAACCTTGTACCTTATCTACGGATTTTACCGTAATTCTAGCCGCAGGTACATCCGCAGCAAATGTTTCTACCGTAGCAGGACTTCCCACCACTTCTGGTTGGAAACTATTTCCCATAACAGAAATGACTTTTACATCTGATGTTAATTCTACTTCCGCTATTGCCTTTCCTGAGAATACATTTTTCTTAACTCTGAATGCTCCGTCATTCGTAGGAATTTGGTTGACCCCCGGAGCAGAACCTGCATTTAATCTCGCTGACAATCCTCCTACTATTCCCTTTCCTGTGGCGGAATGCATTAATACAACAACACTCGCACCGTTTTTCTCTGCTGCTTGCGCAATGACACTGGTATAGGCTTGGCTGTCCACAGTATTCAAAGCACTATCTGCCACTGATAATACTTTTGATGCACCATAGTTTCCTAAATCTGCTGCATTCCCTGCTTCACCCAGACAAATGGCAATACACTCCGTTCCTAGAACCTGTGCTGTTTTATAACCGTAGGTTACGGCTTCGAAAGCGGATTTTTTAAATTGTCCGCCTTGGCTTTCTGCAAATACTAATACTGACATATTTATTTTATTTGAATCAAGTCTATTGTAAATATCAATGACTTGCTACGTTTTTATAATTCTATAATTAGCGGATTCATCCGCAATAGATTTTAAGTTCTAATGAAATCTAAATGTCCAATTTAGATAATCTTAGCTTCCTCATGAAGCAAGCGAACCAGTTCGTCCATATCTTCCGGATCCAACATTTTACAAGCAGCTTTTGCTGGAGGCATATCATAACTGACTACAGTTGATAAATCATCAAATGCAACAGGTTCCTTTACATCAATCGGCTTTCTACGTGCCTGCATGATTCCCCTCATATTCGGGATTCTTTGTTCTGCCAAGCCTTTCGCTGCTGAAACAACAAAAGGAGTGGCCACTCCTACAGTTTCCTTTCCTCCGTCAATATCCCGGGTGATAGTCGCACCATTACCATCCATCTCCAATTTGCTGGCAAAAGAAATAAAAGGCATACCCAAATATTCGGCAACCATTCCGCCTACTTCCGAACCATTATAATCTATCGTTTCCTTTCCACAGAATACGATGTCGAATCCGCCATCCTTGGCAAATTCCGCAATTTGCTTCGCAACATAAAGGCTACTCTTAGGATTGCAATTGATTCTAATGGCATCATCAGCACCTATTGCCAAACCTTTTCTAATAACAGTATCATTTTCGGCCGGACCTACATTTATCAATGTTACAGTTCCTCCTGTAGCTTCTTTTAGTTCCATCGCACGGACCAAAGCGTACCATTCATCATAAGGGTTCATTATGTACTGTACCCCAGCACCGTTGAATTCCGAATTATCAGCATTGAATGAAATCTTTGCCGTAGTATCCGGTGTCTTACTTACACAAACCAGTAATTTCATATATTTTAAGATTAGAATTTTTCTGAATTTTCAGCAAATATAATGTATTATAAAGATAAAAGCGAATTTTCGCTAATGTCTGTTGTTTACTCAGGCAATAGATATTTATAATCGTCAGACGAGTTTCTGAATAGGACACAAGCCATTAAACTTATAATAACTAAATTTTTCAATTGTACTTGTCAGGCGAATATAAATAACTTTTTGAAGTCATATCAGAGCAACATTCCTATATTTGATGCAAAAATAATAACAAAAATGTCAGAAAGGTTAGAATTGCTAAAAACAATGCTCACTGAAAGTCCTAAAGATTCTTTCTTACTATTTGCAATAGCCAAGGAATACGAGGGATTGGGAGACATTCAGGCTGCCTTGGATTTTTTCCTTAATTTGAAAAAAGAAAATCCGGATTATGTGGGTCTTTATTATCATTTGGGGAAATTGTATGAAAAAAACGAAAAAATAGAAAAGGCATTTTTCACCTATAAGGATGGTATGCGAATAGCCAAAGAACAAGGAGACCAACATTCCTTGAATGAATTGGCTGGAGCGAAGTTGAATTTAGGAGATGACGATGATTTCGAGGAAGAGTAAGTAATAATTGTTGCGTAAACGCAACAGATATTAGCATTTAAATAACAGCTAATATCTGTGTATTTTTTTGGTTGCTTCTACAAACAGAATATTAAGATATGAAATACATTTACTCATTATACCTTTCTTTTATGAAGGTCAGATATTGCAGGCTGCTCTTGATTTTACTGTTTTCCTCTAGTAGTTTAGCGGCTCAAACTACCCTTAACTCTATCCCAAACGAAGCTTTTCAGAATTATAAGAACAGCTACAACTATACCTGCTGGAATGATAACTTTTTAACTGGAGGAATAAGTGACAGAACCTTTATCAACCAAACAAGTTCCTACAACCTAAATATCAATTTTACAGATTTAAGTATTCATAGCCTGAATTTGACAAGCTCCAATCACAGCCAAGCTTCTGCTCTAGCAGAGGCAAACGCCACTACCTTTGCCAATCTTTATGCTGGAGATATTCGATATGCTATTTTGCAAAATGGTGCAGTAGCTCATGAAAAACCCATTTCTCCTACCAGTATGGGTAGCAACGATAGCCAAACAGCCGAATATGGCACTTGGCAAAACCGGCGAATGGTCAGTACCAACTTTACTAATTCCGCCCCTGTGGATACTTATTTTACGGGCGTGGAATTTACTAATTGGCATAGTCGCTTTCGTATGACTTTCCATGTGAAACCTACTGTCGATATTAACAATGGTCAACTCCGATTGACTATAGACATTCCTGCTGTTTATAGTAATTATTTTACCCAAGGAAATATGCACGCTTTTGGGCTAAGCTCCAATGAAGGTTTTGCCATAAAAGGAGGGATAACCGCAGCGAGTACCGTCGTTACAGGTAATACAATTGAGGTAAGCACAGCTTCTCAAAACCTAGTCGCTGGAACTAGCTATGAGCTCAGTATTATCTTTTATGCCCTCCAACAAAATCTATCTACGGATTTTGCGACAATTGATACAGAAGAATCACAAATCAATATCAGTACAAATCAAGTATTACCGAATAACCAGAGTTCCACTATTACCTACCTTGCAGATGAAGGTGTTCACCTTTTTAATTTACCCCGTTATGGACATGGTTATACCAATTGTGGTCAAAATGAAACCATGCAGGATATTGATTTGAGCCTCGAAAATACAGCTAGCACCGATAAGCGGGTTCGGCTTTGTTTCCAACACACTCCCGCCTCTAATGTCGTTGGTTATAATGTGATGATTCGCAATGCCAATGGAGACCCTTCTGGCTTACCCGTACAAGCGTCCAAAAACTGGCATGGTGATGTTGACCAATTGTATTCTGGCAGCTGGAATCGAGAATACACCGAAATTATCGTTCCTGCCAATACCACGGTAAATTGCAAATATACCCGTACGGGTGCAAAATGGGGCGAAACGTATGGAGCTTTCTCACATCAATTATCTGTTGTGGGGACTGGTCAGTCCAGAAGCGGCTGGTTAGAAGCTGGTTTGGGTGCTTATGGTGAAAACATTACACACTCACCTGATTATCGATTTGGTCGTTCTAACGCCTGCGATTACCGCCCATTTTTAGTTACTAGCCAAGCCTATGGCGGTTCCTCCTCAGAATGTAATTGGACAGGCAATGTTGGAGGAATGGATATGTTCGTTTACCTAAATGGTTCTAATAATCGTATTTATCAGAGTGAAGTCAAGACGGGATTCCCTCGCTATTCTCCCAATCTGACAGAAACCACAGTTTCTGCTTATTCTTCAGACAAAAAACTAAAATGGGATTATACTTTTTACCTGAATCGCTCCGATGACTTTACACGAGTTTATTATAAAATAAAAGTAAAAGCACTAGCGAATACCTCATTCAACCGATTTGATATTTTCCAAATGGGAGGTGACCGATACAATTTTCATAAAGCCCAAACGGTAGTTTATGGGAATGATGCAGGCGTAGTGAATACTATTACACCAAACAATTCCGGTTCAAATGATTACACTGGACCTGCATGGGCAATGACAGGCAACAATCCTTGGCTTTGGGCAGGTGATGGAATCTATACCAATGGATATGGAGGCATTAATATGGATACCAATAATGGCATTATTATTCGTTCCTATACAGGTACTTTTAATGGCGTAAGCAATAATACACCTTACATAAGAGAGCGTTCGAGTTCCATAGGATTCTCTGCTGCTTCTGGCGAAAATCCTACTTCATATTGTCTTGTTCCGCCTCCCGGCACTACTAGCTTTTCAGCGGGAGATGAAGTAGAGGTTTTAATAGAAGCGATGATTTTGCCCAAACAAGCAATTGATTACTATGGCCCTAATACCAATTTTTCGAATGCATTAACAACTCACGGAAATTCGTGGGAATTGATGTTTAGGGAAGTAATTGGAAATGATGCAACTGTCACTTCTTCTACCAATACCGTGGATTCCAATTTCCCTATCAGTGTAGCTACAGTAGGAAATGAAGCGACCATCACGATGACAGGAGGAAAAGGTTATGTACCGATTATATTTACGGGACTTACAGAAGTGGATGACCCGAAATTATGGAAATCAGAGGGAGACTGTTGGCAGCCTGTTGACCAATCTAATTGGGGCAAAGATTTTTGGCAAGTGGATTATAATACAGAAACAGAGACCTTTGACTTGATTTACAACCTCAATCAAGATACACCCGATGATTCGCCTGCTACTATTGATTATTACCTAGGAGATGTAGTGCCTAATTTTAGCGAATTGCTACATGAATATGACTTGAATACGGTTATTACAATAGGAGATAATGCCGTATCGGCAGATTTAGGTGATACACTAGTCCTTAAACCGGTAATTTCAGGAACAACTTATTCGGGAGGGACTTGGACTTGGACGCTACCTAATGGCTCTAACACTTCAGATTCAACACTGACACTTGACCCTGTGGCACTTGGGGATGCAGGGCAATATGATGTATTATTTATTGATTCATTGGGTTGCTCCCTAGACTTGACATACAATGTCTGCTATGCCCCGACACAGATTATACCCCAAAGCAATGTCGATGGCACAGGCTGGTCTTTGAATACGAATATCACATTAAATACAGGCAGTTCCGTATTGCTTGCACCACAAGTTAGAGAAGGGGGTTCCGTCTCTCCCGGAGGGGGACAATGGACATGGGTAGGCCCTAATGGATATGAAGAATCAGGACGAGTCGTTACATTGTCTTCTACTGCGGTTACAGGTAATTATATTTATACCTATACCAATCCCTGTGGTGGGGCCATATCCGCCACCATTCAGCTTTCAACACCTAATCTACCGATAGAGTTGAACGATTTCACAGCCACAGCCATTGATAATAAATGGGTCAAACTCAATTGGAGTACAGCATCAGAACTCAATAATAAAGGTTTTGATATTGAACGGAGTCCTGACGGCCGCAATTGGGAGACTATTGAATTTGTTGCCGGGCAGGGAACCTCCTCTGAAATAAATATTTATAGCTATGACGATCTCGTTCCATTGAAAAATTCCAACTATTATCGATTGAAGCAAATAGATTTTGATAATACTTTTGCCTATTCTGATATCCGTATGGCAAATATTTTCCAAAAAGAGCAATTCATTGTCTATCCAAGTCCAGTAAAAGAAGGAACTGTTTACCTTAACTTCCATCATTCAACAAAAGGAAAATTATATTTTTATGATATGCATGGAAGATTAGTTCATCAAGTCATATTACAAAATGAACAAGAACAGTTTAAAATTAATCTACCTGAAAATATTTTAAGTGGTCTTTATCTAATCGAATTCGTCAATGAAGATTCAAGGTTATTTCAGAAAATTGTAATTAAGTAACCAATACAAAGCAAAACCTAAAAGTGATTTACAATGTATAGTTGTCCATATTCGTTTTGCTTCGCATGGCTACCCAAACATAGACCATAAATAGTCCAAATGCTATAACTAAAATCCATTGCGTTAAACGCAAAAATTATGAATAAAAAAGAAAAAGCCAAAGCCATCTCGGAACAGTTGGAAGAATTATATCCTACGACTCCGATACCATTGGATCATAAAAATGCCTATGAATTATTGGTAGCCGTATTATTGTCTGCGCAATGTACAGATGTCAGAGTGAATCAAGTCACTCCTGCCCTATTCCAATTAGCCGATAACCCCTACGATATGGCAAACCAAAAAGTGGAAGACATTAAGGCGATTATCCGTCCTTGTGGCTTGTCTCCTAGGAAATCACAAGCCATTTCGGATTTATCCAAAATCCTCATCAATGAACATGATGGGGAAGTTCCCGAAAGTTTTGAAGCATTGGAAGCATTACCGGGTGTAGGGCATAAGACCGCTTCTGTGGTGATGTCCCAAGCTTTTGGAGTACCGGCTTTTCCGGTGGATACCCATATTCATCGCTTGGCATACAGATGGGGATTAAGTACAGGCAAGAATGTTGTACAAACCGAAAAGGATTTGAAAAATTTATTCCCTAGGGAAACTTGGAACAAACTACATCTACAAATCATATTTTTCGGACGGGAATATTGCCCGGCAAGGGGACATGATCCCAAGCAATGTCCAATATGCAGTGTACATGGTCGGAAGCGAGGAATGAGGTAGAAAACGCTGACTTTATTAATATAAATATTTATCCAATTAGCTTAAAGGCAAAATATTCCAGCATTTTTTCCACCTCTTCAAAATTGTCATCTTTCACGCTAACATCTGTCAGTCGGGGAAGATGTTGGGCGAAATAAATATGGTTATTCGCCATCTCAAAAAGATTACTTGCCAGTGTATGCGGGTAAGGAAATTCCGGATTGATTTCACTAATCACATCCGCAACCTTTCCTGACAATTCCTTATAATTAAGGAAAAAGCCCTCCGTATTCTCCTTATCGACTTCCTTGGTGTGATAGGCTTTTGTTCCCTCTGCAATAATCAGCCGGTGTAATATATTCTCATTAACGTAATCTATAGACGGATTATCTTTGGAAGCATAGACAAAGGTTTGGATAATTATTTTCAGTCTCCTTTTCGGATCTTCGATATTCATTACATTGATATCAATCAGATAGTTGACCCATTCCCAATACCAAGAGACTAGGTATATCAGAAGGAAATGTTTATTCTCAAAATAACGATAAACAGAAGCTTCCGTAGAACACATTGCTTTCGCTAATTTTTTAAAATTAAATGCTTCAAAGCCAATTTCATCAATTAGCAATATGCTTTCTTTAATTAGCTTTTGCCCTAGGGTCGTTTGCTGTGGATCCCTGAGATATAGTTTATCATTCAAACTGATTTTTATACCAATAGCCATATCTAGTACTTATTTTATTACAAAAATAATGACTTCTTGTTAAAGTTAAAATATTACCCGTAATAGTATTGCTATTATTTATGCTAGTTTATATATTTGCGGCGTAATAAGGGTATCCTGTCTTTAGCAGGATCATAAACCGCAATTTTCAAAACCATAATAGCCACACTAATGTGGAATTCCATAAAATTGCAAAACCTATACTCTATCGACTAGCAATTTCGATTATTTACATTTTGCTAAACTATCAATATTCATAAAAAATAATTTTTCACCAATAAAAAATTAAAAATGGCAACATTTATTCCTTCTAACGGAAAAACCCAGACAGCTGAAACCCAAGCAATGATTAATCCTTCAATGGCCATCCAATTTTTGGAAGAGGGAAATAAGAGATTCTTAAAAGGAGAAGCTATAAACCGAAACCTACATCTACAAATCGAAGATACGGCAACGGGACAATACCCATTCGCAGCAATAGTAAGTTGTATAGATTCCCGTATTCCGACAGAAATCGTATTCGACCAAGGTATTGGAGATATTTTCAATGCGAGAGTTGCAGGGAATTTTGTCAATGAAGACATTTTGGGTAGTTTGGAATTCGCTTGTAAATTGGCGGGTTCTAAAGTAATCGTCATTATGGGACACACTTCCTGTGGTGCTGTAAAGGGAGCTTGTGACCATGCAAAGTTAGGCAACCTTACACAAATGTTGGACAAAATAATGCCAGCGGTAGATGCAATAGAAACAGCTCCCGGCGTTGAAAGAAATTCTTCCAATATAGAATTCGTCAATAATGTCGCTAGAAAAAATGTGGCATTGACGATTGAAAATGTCAAAACCCAAAGTTCCGTATTAAATGAAATGCACCAAAATGGAGAAATTGCTATCGTGGGAGCAATGTATGATGTCAAAACAGGCAGCGTAGAATTTATGTAATAAAAAGCACCCTTGTAAACTGTAGCCTGCCCTTTCTTCTTAAGGGCAGGTTTTCTTAAAATAAATCGATAAAGATGAAACGAGCCACCCTTTTAATTTCCATAATTATTTCATTAAGTTTTTTCTCAAATCATTTGTTTTCCCAAGAAAAAGATTTGGGTAATTGGCTCATGTATTTTGGTACGAATCGAATTACGGACGATTGGAGCATCCACTCTGAAATCCAATACAGAAACCACACTGTTGCGCCAATCAATGTTGAGCAACTTCTTTTAAGAACGGGTGCCAATTATCATATTTCAAAAAAAGCAGTAGTGACCGTCGGATATGGTTTTATAGGCTCTTATGATTATAAGAGTGAACAAAAAGCCCCCGAATCAAAAGAGCATCGGATATTCCAACAACTCATTTTAATCAATAAAATCAGCAGATTAAAATTTGAACATCGCTACAGATTGGAACAGCGTTGGGTAAATTCTAATTATAGAAATCGAATTCGTTATCGTCTGATGGCTTTTCTGCCTTTGAACAAACCCACAATTACAAAGGGAACTGTTTTCCTAGGAATTTATGACGAGGTATTTATGAATACCAAACAAACATTTTTCGATCGCAATAGATTTTATACAGCTTTGGGTTACCAATTTAGTAAATCAACCCAATTACAAGTTGGATATTTATATCAAAGGGTAAATGATTTTGGGAAGAGTTATTTACAAGTGGGAGTTGTTTTCAATCCTGATTTTAGAAAAGAGGCAGACAACTAGACATTTTTATAAAAGCACAGCCTTGTCAGGTGTTTTGTTCACCT
>JAHDHJ010000151.1 GCA_020631375.1 Saprospiraceae bacterium
GTCTGTTACCGGACCCGGAGGCTGCTTTGCAATGGATACCATAGAAGTTATAGTGTTCGATCCATCCCAAGAATTTGCCGGACCTGACCGTACTGTATGTAGGGGAGATACAGTGATTTTGGATTATGGAGGATTTGGGAATAACCCGTCATGGGCTCCTGCCGATGGACTGACATGTGTATTCTGTCCTTATCCTGTAGCATCTCCTGCCGATACTACGGTTTATACAATAACAGTGGATGATCCAATAGCAGGTTGTTTAATAAGAGATACGGTAGTGGTCAATGTCATTCATTTGGATGCTATTGATGCAGGAATGGATGCACAGGTATGTTCGGGTGATCCTATACAGTTGAATGGAACAGGATTCGGAGAGATTGTATGGTCTCCGACCGCATTGTTGGATAATGATACTATTTCTAATCCTACCGCCATAATTACAGAAAACACAACATTCTATTTTACATCGACAGATGGAAATTGTTCATTAACTGACTCGGTTGCGATTACGGTTAAGGATTCTGCTTCTATAATGGTGAACGATATAGAGTATTGTTTGGGAGACAGTTTGGATTTGTTTGCTTTTGGAGATGCGGACGGATATGTTTGGTCTCCTGCATTGGGATTGTCAAATCCCAATATTGCCAATCCGATAGCAAGTGTGGATACAACTACTACTTATACCGTAACAGCCAGTTTGGGCACTTGCCCAACTGCGACTGCGACTGCGACAGTAACAGTGAACCCATTACCTACCGGAGCATATATTCTTCCTATTCATAATTTCTTCTCAGGACAACCTATCCAATTATTCATAGAAGAAACCGGCTCAGAAAATTTATTATACGGTTATGATTGGATGCCCCAATCCAATTTGACTTGTTATGATTGCCAAGCGCCCATAGCCTTATTGGATACGAACCTTATTTATAATTATGACATACTAGTTACGGATTTGGAAACGGGTTGCCAGTCGAATTTGGAAACAGAATTGCGTCCACTGACTTTTTGTACACCAGATATTCTGGCGGTACCTAATGCATTCACGCCTAATGGAGATGGGAATAATGATGTATTGTATGTAAGAAGTACGGGTGTTGCGGACATACTAATATTTAGGGTGTTTGATAGATGGGGAGAAATGGTTTATGAAACAAAAAACATTAGCCAGGGATGGGATGGAACCTATCAGGGCAAACCCGTAAATCCGGGGGTTTATGTTTACTATGTACAAGGAATTTGCCCCTTGGATAATTCGGATTTATTGAAGAAAGGAAATGTAACTGTAATCAGATAAAAATAACAATATGAGAAATATATTTTACATCATAGGGTTCATTATATTTTATGGACAAGTGGGCTTGGCACAGGATATACATTTTTCTCAGTACCAACATACGCCGCTTTGGGTTAATCCTGCTTTTGCGGGACAGACCCAGGGAGATATGCGTTTGATTGCGAATTATAGAAACCAGTGGAGTAGTGTTACTGTGCCATATCAGACAATGGCATTGTCATATGATACTCGGATTCCGAAATATTTTGGACGGTCTTGTAGTTATTTCGGAGGGGGTATCTTACTGATGAATGACCAAGCGGGAGATTCGGAATTCAGGACGACTACTGCCCAATTAGCTTTGGCTTACCACCAATCTTTGAGTAAAAAAGGGAAACCATCCTACCTTAGTTTGGGAGTGAATGTGGGCGGTACGCAAATGGGGTTGAAACCGGATAAACTTTATTTTGATAATCAATTCAATGGTGAGGGCTTTGACACGGGATTATCCAATGGTGAAGTATTGGATAGAACTTCGTTTTTCTATTTGGATATTTCTGCCGGTTTGAATTTTTCCATTGCTTTGGGTAAAAAGTCAGGAATTTCATTGGGTGTGGGTGCTTATCATTTGAACCAGCCGAATGTTTCTTTCTTGGGAGATAGTGCGGAGAAATTATATTCCCGTCTTGTTGTACAAGGAAGTGGGGTGATTAGTATTAATGAGGATTTTCCAATTTCATTTATTCCGTCTTTGGTGTTTATGGCACAGGGTCCCCACCAGGAATTCACTTCCAGTTTGTTACTCAAGTGGTCTGCCTCCGAAGAATTTTCCTTGTATCTAGGAGCGGGCTATAGGGGTGGTGATGCTTTTATTCCAATGTTAAGAATAGATTATAAAACGGTTGCTCTGGCGGTAAGTTATGATTTGAATAGTTCGGATTTATCCAAAGTTTCCAACTCGAATGGAGGAATGGAAGTTTCCTTATTATTCCAACCAAATATCTTTAATGAAAAGCAGGATTGTCAGTCAATATTTTGTCCTTGGTAGGATAGATTTAGAAATATAAAGATGTTTAGATTTTTATCAAGAGGGAATATCTTCTTCAAGTTTAGCTAAAATTACCTTTGCATTTTTTTCTTCGAACATTCGGATGAATCCGAGGAGCCAGTTTAGTATTTTTCCCGGAGGTCGGAATACAACCTGTGCAATGGAAGTGACCAAACCATCCACTTCGGAAATTCTATTTTTCCGTTTTTCAATATCTGTAAGCGGAGCCAGACTTTCTGCGAAATCCCAAGCGAAATCCCTTGCTTTTACAATACTGAATCCAGCCACAATTTCATCCTTGTCTTTCCCTAGCCAATCTAATAAAAACATTAATTTAGATACTTTAGAAATTTTGCTTTGCATTTCATCCGTTAATTCTTTTAGGATGTCGTTTACAAGGATAAAATCTTTTTTGATACTTTGAATATTTACATTTTCTTTCCAATAAAAACTAGCGGCAGCCACTCCCAAATCCAAATTGATATGGGCATTCATTCCAAGAATTAAATGTTGCATAATAATGAGTGGTTCGTTTTTGTATTGAACGAAAGTTCCCATGCTTCCGAAGTGTCTTTCCCTTTTTTATAATCAAAATAAGCTTTGATATATAAATTTGCAAAAAGAACATCAAAACGTTCCATCCTTGGATTATCGTCAAATCTTTTTTCGATTATTGCTTGTTTGATTTCGGCGGTGGTTCTTCTATAGACATAGGCGAATATGCCCAATGAATTATTTTCTGCTATGGTCTCGTTAATGATTTTATCTAGCGTATCTAATACTTCATCTATGGTAGTTGGTAATGTTTCCAATTGTTTTTTTATTGTTTTATGATTTGTTTTTCATCATGTGAATGGAGAATCCACCTAATATTAAAATGATGAGAATCATGATTCCCCAAAGCCATAATTTACTTGTAAAAAGAGCATCTTTTTTTACAGGGTCTGATTTATTAATTTGTTCTTTTCCTAGTGTTAATATGCTTGGGTTTTCTGGTATTTTATCTGAAAAATTATGGATGTCATAAATAGGTTGTTTGGATTTTTTATTTCCATAAGCCAAATAGTATTTGTTGTTTTCTGTAGTAGGAAATCGAGCAATCAAACTATGTTCGTAACCTTTAGTTATTATGTTTTTTATTGTAAGTGGTTCATTGTTGAAATGATGGATTTCTATTTTTATTTTTTTGCTAATGATGTCATTGAATTTAAATTCGTTTTTCTCAACAGAATTAAGTGTCGAATGAAATATTGTACGGTAATTGTATTTCCATCCTTTTAGGGTCTTAGTACTGTCTATTAAATATTTTAGAGTAATGGGGCGGTAGAAATCTATATTGTCCTCTATTTCAATGAGGCAATAATTAAGACGTAGTGGAACATTATAATCAAGTTCTACTTCTGTTATTTTATTATTGTTTTTTATAGTGTCATTTATGTTTTTGGAGAAAGAATATTCATTGTATTTTCCTTTTTTTGTTTTCCTTAAATTAATTCGAGCTGTATTTAAATCTGGTTTTTTTTCGCTGTTTATTAATGTCCTGAAATATTTGTATTGGGCGTCAGGAAAATTGAGTCTCGTAAAACTGTAATCCGTAATGTTATTTTTAATGGAAAGAATCCTGTAATCTTCCAATATACCAAACCATTCTTTTTGGTTTTGGCTTCCCTCCAATTGGATTAGCCAATCAAAGTTATTTTCCTTGAAATCCAATTGGATTTCATTAATCGGATTTTGGGAAAGGATTTCATAAGTAAAATAATATCCCTTATTGTTTTTTGATTGGTTTAATAATTTGAATTCCATTTCGGAATTGGAATTTTCTTCTTTGTCTATGTCGATTAAATAAGGAATTTCTATGGTGTCTTTTTTTTCGGTGACTCCATAAATTCTGATGTCGTGTAAGTCTTCCGCAGCTTTATTGAAAATGTCTTCAGGTAATTTTACCTTATGCCATTCGTTATTTACGCTGTTTATTTTTCTTTGATAATCATATTCCTTTAGTTGCCCGAAAATAAAATGGGCAATAAATAATAATAATATGGATAATTTAATTTTGGGCTTCATCTGATATGATATGTTTGTATTTGTTGTATAAAAATGAAATGATTAAAAGAAGAATTCCCAAAGAAATAAATACTATGGTTTTTGAAATGGTATCCAAATGAGAAATATCATAAACGAATAATTTAATCAAGGTAATCGTAAATAATATCATTGCAAATATTCGTAAATGTTTTTTGCCTTTCCAAATTCCTAAACCGATCAGTATCAAAGAAAATATACCCCAGAAAATACTCAGTCCGAGTTTGTGGGATTGGGAAGAATCTGCCATGACCATCCAATAAACGATTTCACTGCTGACAATCCAAAGAGTGGATATTGATAATATTAAATCAAAAGGAATACTCAAATTCATTTTCATGAATTCTTGTTTTGAATATCTGTAACTAGCAAATAATAATCCAATAACAAAGGCTAAGGAAATATATCTAATCAGAATATGGAAATTCCCCCGATCGTAATATTCTGCCATTTCTTGACTTAGATAATTATCCCTTAATAGACTCAGTGTAAATAATCCGGCAGCCATAAAACATAATAAGGCGATGATGTTGAAAAGTAAATTAAATATGCCTAATAATCTGTTTTTTATTTTTAGTATATTAATGAAAGATAATATCGTAAGGAATAATAATGAGAAATTAAAAATCCATAGGATTTGGAATTTTCGGACATCCTCATCATAAATGAAATAACTATAATCCGATTCCGAATTGTGGGATTTTGCCATGGAAGCAGAATAAAGTTGCTCGAAGTAAGAGAAAATTTCAATACAGAAAGCGAAATAAATCGTTCCTAAAAGTGCTATGTTGATAAAAAATGAAAGAAGATTCTGAATGCTGCCTCCATTTTGGAGAGAACTGTCAACAGTATTGTTTTTTCTAGCAATAAAACTAATGAAACCCAGTGCAGCTATAAACAGCACAGAACTCAAAAAATTGATATTGAAAAATGGTGTTGTAGTCTCAACCATTTCTTCCCCATAGGAATAATAATCAAAAGCATTCCCCCAATCTTCCACCAAGCTCATTCCCGCCAAAACCATTAAGGGATAAGAAATAAATTCGTATGCTTTTATTTTTTTAGTCTTTCCGATCCAGAAAAGCAATGCCGCTTGGGTAATCCATAATAGTGTCACCCAATTTCCATCCAGTTGGACTGGAATGGCAATGGTGATGAAGACCATAACTAATCCGGAAATCAAATAGAATAAATTTCGGTCACCTAACTTTTGCTTGTATATTATGGCACTCACAATAAAATGTATCACGGCATTCCCAAGAGTGAATAAACCCAAATATTGCTGAAGAGGATATTCTCCGTCAAATCTATAATTGTCAAGGAGCAAGAATCCGAACCCATAAAAAATAAATGAATTGAGTAAGACGAGAATAATGTTCCCTATTTTGAATTGTTCCTTTTTTATTAATTTATAGGAAAGGGAAATGGAATAAAATGTGATGAAAAATATACTTAGGAAAAGTGCTGCAGTGCCGAAATTTTCAGTGTTATTCGGACCGGAATCGAAGAACCAAGCCGCATAAATCAACCAAGTAAAAAAGAATGCTGTATAATATAAGGGCTTCCAGTATTTTATAAATGCGATAACGAGAATGCCCAAATTAATTATGGCCATATAACTGAATAATATGACGACATTGCCAGAATCATTACTCAATAAAAAAGGAACGGCATAAGCGCCCACCAGACCAATATGTGCAATGACTTGTTTGTTATAATTAATGGCTGCAATAACAGTAAATATGGTGAAAAACACCATTAATCCGAATGCGATGGTTTGTGGGAAAAGGTCATAAAAACTATATGCCGAAAAAGTAATCAGATACATTGTAGCCATTGCTCCACTGACAAGAACCGCACTGTAATTTTCGTATTTATTTTTTAATGTAATTCCGAAAATAAGAAGTCCCAACCCAAGCACATAACCCAAAATTACACGGGTCATAGGACTGATTAATTCATTGTCTATGGAATATTTTGCTCCTATGGCTACACCGATAACCGTAATGAGGATTCCGATTTTGCTGATGAGATTTTCACCAATGAATTTTTCTAGATTGGAAGATCGGGCAGGAGTATTTTCTGGTTTAATATTTTTTCCTTTGCTTTCCTTTACTTTGAATTCTTGTTTTAATTCCTCTTTTACTTTTGGTAGAATAGGTTTTATCGGTTGTTGTTTTTCTACAAGGATTTCCACTTCATCCAAGTCGAAGTCATCTATGATAAGCGGTTCGTTTTCTTCGATATTATCCTCTACTTCGATCTTTTTTTCAATATTTTCTTTGACGGTTTCTGTCTTAGAATATTGGAGACGATAGATTTCGTTTTTTATTGTATCGACTTCTTTGGAGAAAGCCTCTTGGCGAGCCAGAAGTGTATCTAATTTTTTGAGCAATTGGTTTAAAACCTCCTTATTGTCATCCATATTGGTTTCATCTTAGAATGGGAAAATATGATGTTTTTAGTTTGGGTTTCCACAATTTAAGCATACTTAATGGAATTTGCTAAGAATTGCTCAAACTGATGATTTTAATTTTTGAAAAAATAAAAAACAAAGTGAAATATTAGGATAATATTCTAATATTTGTGGATCGAATTGTTAATCATAAGATAAAAATATGAAATATTATTTCGCTATACTCTTTTTTGTCATACTGGGAGAATTAAATGCCCAAACGATAATTACGGATAGACCCGACCAGACTGAAAGTTCTTCTACCGTTGAAAAGGGAAGTTTGCAGATTGAAAGTGGAATGTTAGTTGGCTTTTCAGAAGAAACGAGACAACTATTAGTACCTTCGACATTGTTTCGTTTAGGACTTACAGATTGGCTAGAGTTAAGGGTGCTTAATCAATTTGAAAATGTAAAAAATGAGGCAAGTGGTGAAAAAGTGAGTGGAATCAGCGATTTGGAACTTGGAACGAAAATTCAAATTTTCCGAAAGGAAGATGTAAATGCGGAAGTAGCATTTCTTTCCCATTTAATTATCCCGACAGGTTCTAAGTTACTTACGAATGATAAATTCGGTACGATTAATAAATTATCAATATCACATGAAATTAGCAAACATCTCGGAATTGGCTATAATGTAGGTTATAATTATTTTGGTGAGGGGAAAGGGGATTTGACATACTCTTTGGCATTAGGAATCGGAATTACCGAAAAAGTTTCCGTTTACCTTGAACCTTATGGAGATTTGGCGGAATTCGAAGACCATATCGCTAATGTGGATGCCGGCCTTACTTATTTATTAAGAGATAATTTCCAACTGGATTTTTCATTTGGTACAGGAATCAACCATACCATGAATTATATTTCCCTAGGATTTAGTTGGAATATAAAAAGGATGAAAAAGGATTCGGAATAATATTTTCATGAAAAAAGTTGCCTCCAATAATGGAGGCAACCTTGATTGAACTATGAAAACTTATAAAAAGGAGAATTAATCCATGGGATTAATTCTCCTTTTTGGGAAACTGAATAATAAATTCCGTACCTATTCCTAATTCACTCCGAACTTCAATTTCACCTCGATTTATTTTTGATAATTCTTGGACAAGATGTAAACCCAGACCTGTTCCTTTTTCAGAAGCTGTTCCTTCTTCACTTTTTCCTTTGTTCAATTCGAACAGCCCTACTAATTTTTCTGGAGGCATTCCCACTCCATCATCTTTAATGCTTATTTCTATTTTATTATTAATTTGGAGTGCCTTAATAATAATTTCTCCATTTTCATGGGTATATTTTAATGCATTATCAAGCAAATTCCGCAAAATGGTTAAGAGGACATTCCTATCTACCCAAAGAGTAAGACCATCTGGAATATCAGACTTTAGTTGTATTTTTTTCTCGGAGGCTATCCGTTTAAAAAACGTCAATATTTCTGCCATAACTTCTTCCAATTCCACATCATTAGGATTATGTGGTACAGCATTTTTTTGGGTTAGGGCCCAATTTAATAGATTATTGATCAATTGATTCAAGTTGTATGCATCCTGTTCCATAGCCTGACCTATTAAATTGATCCTTTCATAATCTTTCTTTTTCAATAAATAATTCACTTTCTGAGCTATTCCACGAAAAGAAAGGGCAGGTTTTCTTAGGTCATGTCCCAGTATTGCGAAAATCCGGTCTTTTATCATATTTAATTCTTCGTACCTTTCTTTTTCTTGTTTCAATTCTTCAGTTCTTAAATTCACCCTTTTTTCCAAAATAATATTTTGCTCACGAACCAATCGTTCATTTTCCTTTGCTTGCTCGAATACTAATTGTTGTGCAGAGTGTTTTTCAGATTTATATCGATTGATTTTGTCTGCTAGTGCATTAGATAATAAAATCGCTTCTATTGCAGATCCAAATTGGAATGAACTTAGGGTATAGGTATTGATAGGCAAAACCCCATTAAGGGTTAGGATTAGGATTATATTAGAAGCTAATAAAGTTGTCCAAGCCAGAATATAATATTTAGCTATCATGTTTCCAGTAAAATAGATATAAATGGAAACGAAAAACAATGAAATTGACAGAATGGCAGCATTGCTTTGAATTGCTATATTAGCAAAAGGTCTAATATCGAGTTGGATGGGAATAATATTTAAAACAGCCAATGCGGCTAACAATTGGAAAAAGCGATTCGCTTTAGGAGCGTATTTTTCCATATCCAAGAAATTGGTGGAAAACAGTATGGAAGTTATTACAATGAAACAGGTGAAAATAGATGTTCCTTGATTTAGCCAAGGAGTTTGTGGCCATATCAAATCAAAGCCAATTCCTTTAAAACGCAACATCATTATTACTGCAACACTGATATGTAGGATGTAATATAAATAAATCTTATCTCGGATATTAAAGAGGATGAAAAGATTATATAATATCATCGCCAGCATAATTCCTAACCAAATCCCATTCAATATATCAGTATGGTGTAAATCTTCTATTACGGCTTTATTACCACCAATAAATAATTCGAAAATAAAATCAGTTGGCGTGTAAGTTTCTATAATTATCGTAGAGGAAGTATGGTTACCAATGTTAAATGAGAAGTCGCTACTTTCCAAACTCCGTGTATGGTGTGGAGTCATCGTACCACTTTTTATAGTATGTATAGCCCCCGTTGTATCCTGAACATAAACATTCAGATAGTGAATCATAGGGTTGCCCGCTATTAGGTATAAGTTTTCTCCTGTCCTATTTTGTAAATCGAAACGGAGCCAAAATTTAGATTCTGTGTGTTTGAAGTTTATGACATCTTCTTTATCTATGGGATAATAAGGGATATCCATTTCTAAAACCTGTTCCAGATTATAGCGATGTTCTGTATCTTCTAAAACGGGGATGTTTCCCGGAACCTTAAGGAGCTCATTCGTATTAGAATAAATGATTTGGGCTTGAATATAAAGAATACCAAGTCCGAATAAAAATACTAAAATGATCTTTTTAAAAAGCATGTGTCACTTTTTGCTCAAATTAAGAGAATTTAAATTTAATGCTAAATACAGTAAAGAGAGTATTAAATTCTATTAAAAAATAGTTTTTTGATAAATCTCTAATCTTTTAAGCTTAAAACAAAAAAACTGCCTCCATTATGGAGGCAGTCCTAATTAGATTATGAAACATATAACTCGGAGGCTTTAATTTATCGTAAACGATTCTGTAATGACTTTTCCAGGTTTACCCATACTTATGGTATAAATTCCTTGGGGTAAATCGTTTGTATTGATATTTTTAACCGCATTTCCTTTTGATAAAGGAATTTCTCTTAGGATATTTCCGGATGCATCCTTGATGGATAATTTCCCATTCTTAGGTGCATTCGCAATGTTGATATTGATTTTGTTATTTTGGGAATCAGGAACTAATGAAAGCCCTCTTGGCTTTTTCACATCTCCTGTTTCTGCTGCTTCCCTATTGCTACTATTATCTAGGCAGAATGATTTTGATTGGTAGTATGCAAAATTTCCGTTGCCACTTTTAAGAACTTCATTCGCTGCATTTTTTATCCAATATTTTCCATTTCCATAATCGCAGCATATTCCATCTCCATAGGCGTCATAGATATTGAATGTGTAGCATTCATTGGAGTTTACGGTTACTGTCTTAGTATAAGTCTTGATTAATCCATCTGGATATGGACCGCCATAAGCAACTAAATCTCCATTTTGATCCAATAATTCCCAATCTGTTTCACTACCGAATTGATCTGTTTTAATAATGATTTTGATTTCTTCTGTTCCTCCATTCGTTTGGCAAGGAGTACAAGAGCCACCACAGTCAACACCCGTTTCCGTACCGTTCTGGATGCCATCATTACAAGTCG
>JAHDHJ010000152.1:0-187 GCA_020631375.1 Saprospiraceae bacterium
AGGTGAACAAACACCTGAAACGGCAGTTATTTTAAAAACCATCGGGTAGAGTAAGCCCTTTGTACATACTTTAATTTGATTAGTCTGGAAAGGCGGTTGTAGTAATAACTACAACCGCCTTTTTACATTTTTAATACTTCGAAAATAAGAAACAACCAAAATCCTACCATTCACACCCGAAAGATTA
>JAHDHJ010000152.1:287-6306 GCA_020631375.1 Saprospiraceae bacterium
GGTGAGTTTGTTTTGCCTAAGAGGCTTCCGGCGGGAAGCCTCTTTTTTATTGAATAAAACCTTAGTTCTGTAGTTTTCGGAATACTTCGAAAATAAGAAACAACCAAAATCCTACCATTCACACCCGAAAGATTACCATTCACACACTTTTGAAAATATAGGCTCCAAATGTCTGTTACTTTGAAGTATCGAAAGATAGGAAACGAAGAATCAAAGACAATAAAAAAACAAGAGTTATGAAAACATTTACACTAATTATCATCGCAACACTTTTATCCTTAGTTACTGTTTCGTCACAAGATTGTGGAAGGATTACAGATTCTTGTATCACAGCAAGCATTATGGATATGACAGAAACAGTTACGGGAACAGAAATCAGATTGAGTATTTCCTTGTCAGAGGATTGCAATAACAATGCGGTATCGCATGTGAGTATCGGATTGCCTAACGATGTTTCTGCGGTATCACCTTCTGATAACGGAAGCTATACAAGCGAGTTGACTAACATATCATATGCGATTGAAAATATGACAGCAGTACCTTTTCACTGCATCAAGTTCAATACTATAGGGGATGAGGGCATAAAGGGCGGAGAGGAGGAAGTATTCGTTTTCACGATACCTAGGGGAGTTGAGTTGACAGAAATACCTGTGGAAATCAAGAGAGGGAATATTTCCGATATAATGACAATAACATTGAACGGAGATTGCGGGAATGCCCTTCCTGTGGAGTTGGTCAGTTTTGAAGGAATGGAAAGCGGAAATGAAATATCCTTATCATGGTCGACTGCTTCAGAAGAGAACAGTTCACATTTCGAGGTGCAGAAAAGCAGCAACGGATTTGACTGGGAAGTGATCGGAGAAGTGAAGTCCCATGAGAATAGCACAGATATGAATTACTATGTGTTCAATGATGGTGCTGTAAGCAATGAAGTGAACTACTACCGTTTGAGAATGGTGGATTTGGATGAGACTTTCGAGTATTCGGAAATGGTGGTTGTAAGAATGGAAGTGGCAATAGCAAGGGAATTGATGGAAGTAACGGTGTTTCCTAATCCTACGGTAGATGTTTTGAAATTGGATTTCAAGGGAGCGTCCAGTTCAGAATTAAATATCAGAGTATTGAACGAGGCAGGAAATACGATGTATGCATCTTCTGGAAGTGAAGTAAATAACATAGATGTGTCTCAATATGCTACAGGCACTTATTTCCTAGTAGTGGATAACGGAACAGATTTACAAACAGAGAGATTCATCAAAGTAGCAAGATAGTAAGAGATTACCCCAAAGTTAATGACAGACCCTGTATTACCCAATACCAAATGGTTGAGGTGAGTTTGTTTTGCCTAAGAGGCTTCCGGCGGGAAGCCTCTTTTTTATTGAATCATTTTAAACAACTTCATTCTAATGATTTTTTATTCAAAGCTTAAAACAGTTCACAACCAAAATCCTACCATTCGTACCCAAAATCTTACAGTTCACACATTTTTGGAAAATGAAACTCAAAATAGCCATTACTTTGAAATATCAGAAGTAGTTTTTTGAAATAATAAATATAAGACACCCTAATATTACCAAATGGGTTGAGTTAAGTAGAAAGAGAGGCTTCTGGAAAGGAGTCTCTCTTTACTATAACTAGTAATTATCTTATGTCGTATTTAAATGGAATTGTTTACCCATAAGACTAGCCAGTGATGAATGTAAATGTTAAAAAAAATTACTACATTACCTAAGATTAAGGAAAATGAATTTATTCGGAAACAGGGTTCATTCATCTAAACGCTTTATAAATGTCAGCAGAGCTTTTCTTTGAAAATGAAAAATCCAAGTTGTATAGATTGGATGAAAATGAGTGGGGAGAAACTGTTCTTCTTAAGGTATTGAATTATGAATTTCCTTCCCCATCGGATATTTCACAATTTTATAATGAATTTGAGATAACGGAAGGCTTGAATCTTAAGAGTGTTAGAAAGCCACTGAGGAAAGGGAAATATAATGGAAAACACTGTATCTATTTTGAGTGGATAGAGGGAGAAGATTTAAAAAAAGCATTTGGTAGTCGCCAAAATAACATTCTTGATTTTTTACGCATTGCGATAAACATAAGCCAAGCAGTGGGCGAGTTGCATCAGGAAGGGATCATTCATAAGGATATTAATCCCAGTAATTTAATATTAAGCAATCTGGATCGTGAGGCAAAGCTAATCAGTTTTAATATAGCTACTAAAATAAATTTAAAAGAACAGCACCTAGGAAATCCGGAACAACTATCCGGAACCCTCTCTTATTTATCTCCCGAACAGACAGGAAGGATGAACAGGAGAATTGATTATCGAACGGATCTTTATTCTTTAGGAATTACTTTTTACGAAATGCTAGTAGGAGAACTTCCGTTTAAAGCCAGTGATGCTCTGGAAATGGTGCATAGCCATATTGCAATAATCCCCGAACCTGTTATAAAGCGGAATAAGAATGTTCCCAAACCTATTTCTGATATTATTCAATTGCTATTAGCAAAAAAAGCAGAAGATAGATACCAATCTGCATTTGGATTACAATACGATTTAGAAACTTGTTTGGAACAATATCAGAAAAACGATTCCATACAAGATTTTAAACTTCAGACTAAAGATTTTTCAGGTAAATTTTCTCTACCTCAAAAATTATATGGCAGGGAAAAGGAATTAACTACGATTTTGGATCGTTTTGAAAAAGTTTCCGAAGGTGATTTGGAATTGATTTTAATCAGTGGATATTCTGGAACAGGTAAGTCTGTTCTGGTAAGGGAAATACATAAACCTGTTACAGAAAAAAAAGGATATTTTATTGAAGGGAAATTTGATCAATACCAAAGGACAGTTCCTTATTATGCAATATTTCAAGCCTTTAATTCTTTTATCAATATTTTACTTGGAGAAAATGCTCAATATTTACAAGAGATTAAAAATAATTTAATTGAAGCAATAGGAGAAGAAGGCGGAGTGCTTACAGACGTTCTGCCTTCATTAGAATTAATCATTGGGAAACAAAAAGAAATACCGGAATTGGGTGGTGCTGAAGCAAGGAATAGATTTAATTATGTGTTTCGGAAATTTGTATCGGCATTATCAACCAAGGAACACCCGATTGTTTTATTCATAGATGATTTGCAATGGGCGGATTCTTCATCATTAAATCTTTTAGAAACATTAATTACAGATCCAGAGAATAAATATCTTTTATGCATTGGTGCATATAGGGACAATGAAGTGGATGCATCACATCCTTTTATGATTACAGTGAAAGGTATGAGAGGAGCAGGAGCCAATATCACAGATATAAATATAGGTAACCTATCTTTTGGAAATATAAATCATTTACTAGCGGATGCCATAGGGAAAAATATATCCGAGTGTAAGGATTTATCTAAATTAGTACATGAAAAAACCCAAGGGAATGCATTTTTCGCAAGTCAATTTTTAGAATCTTTATACGAAGATGAATTATTATATTTCAATTATGATAAACATGAATGGAATTATTCATTAGAAGAAATAAAGAAAAGGAACATTACGGAAAATGTTGTTGAACTTATAGCGGGTAAAGCACAAAAATTACCGAAAAAATCTCTTGATGCGCTAAAGGTCGCAGCATGTGTTGGAAGCTCTTTTTCATTAGATATGCTTTCATTGATTCATGATCAGGAAATAGGCAATGATGCGAACACTGATCTTAAGGCAGCACTATTCGAAGGAATGATTTTGCCGCAGGAATTGGATTATAAATTTGCTCATGATAGAATTCAGCAAGCAGTATATTCATTAATTCCCGAAGAAGAAAGAGATGTGATGCATTTGAGAATCGGTCGCTTATTATTAGAAGGTGCCGACGAAGAGGAAATTGAAAAATATCTTTTTGATATAACAAATCATTTAAATACTGGAGTAAATTTAATAGATAGTGAAACAGAAAAATTAGTCTTATGTAAATTGAATTTAAAAGCAGGAATAAAAGCCAAAGAGGCATCTGCGTTTAAAGTAGCATTTTCTTATTTGGAATCGGGGGTAGATTTATTACCGGAAAACCCTTGGTCAAATGAATACGAAACTACTTTGGGTTTATATGCATTAGCAGGGGAAACTGCTTATTTGAATGGAGATTTCATTCAAATGAATAATAAAATATCGCAAGTACTTAAACATTCTACCAACTTATTAGATAAGGTAAAATCTTATGAGGTTAAAATATTGGCATTTAAGGCAGAAAATAAACTGATAGATGCCATAAATACAGGCTTGGAATTATTGGAACAACTCGGAGAAAAGTTTCCGAAAAATCCGAAACTCCCACATGTCATGAAAGATTTGATTAAAACAAAAATCAAATTACGAGGTAAGGATAATATGATTCTCCAGAACTTACCCATCATGGAAAATGAGAATAAAATAGCGGCCATGCGAATAATGGCCGGGATAGCTTCTTCTAGTTATTGGGCGACTCCTACATTATTCCCATTGATTATTTTTAGGATGGTACATCTTTCTTTAAGATATGGGAATACTGCGGTTTCTTCATTTGCTTTTGCAACTTATGGAGTTATTTTATGTGGTGTTTTGGGAGCAATGAAATCAGGCTATGAATTCGCTAAATTAGGACTTGTTCTTTTGGATAAATTAAATGCCAAAGAATGGAAAACACAAATTTATACGCCTATATATTGTTTAATCATCAACTGGAATGAACATATAGATGAAACCCTAAAACCGTTACAGGAATCCTATCACATCGGTATGGAAACAGGAGCGATTGAATTTGCTTGTGTCAATACGAATATTTATTGCATTCATGCCTTTTTAAGTGGAAAGCGTCTTGAAAGCGTAGAAAAAGAGTCCAAGGCATATAGTCAAAGTTTTGACCGATTTAATCAAGAAACCAATTTTAATTATAACGAAGTATATCGACAAGGGATGCTCAACCTTTTGGGCGAATCCGTAGATCCACTCATCTTGACAGGAGGGGCTTTCGACGAAGAAAAAATGATTGCCCAAAATGAAGAAAGAAACGATCAGACTGGACAATTTTTTATTCACTTTAATAAATTAATTCTCTGTTACATTTTTAATGATTATGAAAATGGCTTATACCATTCAGAAGAATGCAGAAAACTTTTAGAGGCAGTGTTAGCCAAATTTGAAATTCCAAACCATCATTTTTATGAGGCACTAACAATGCTCGAACTTTACCCGAATGCCAAAGGGAAGAGGAAACGAAAATTCATGAGCCGTGTGAATAAGACATTGCGCCAAATGAAAAAATGGGCAAAAGACGCACCCCAGAATTTTCAACATAAATATGATATTATTTATGCGAAAAAAATGATGGTACTCAATAAAGTCGATCAGATAAATACGATTTTGAATAATGGAATCCAAGGAGCGATTAAATATGATTTTATCCATGAAGCAGCTATTGCCCAAGAAATTGCAGGAAGATATTATCTAAAACAAAATGCTGAAAAACTTTCAGAAAAGTACCTGAAAGAATCTTACACATCATACAGGGAATGGGGAGCTAAAGGGAAAGAAAAACAGATGGAAGAAACCTTTCCCGAGTATGTTTCCAGCTTAAAGAAAGATAGATTGCTGTCCAAAAATATTAATGAATCATTAGACGAATCCATATCAGCAGAAAATTCATCTTTTTTAGATATTAATACGATCTTAAAATCTTCCTCCATTATCTCAAGTGAAATTGTTTTGGAAAAACTCCTCAAAACACTATTGAAAATAGTAATGGAAAATGCAGGAGCGAATAAAGGAGTATTATTGCTAAATGAAAATGACAACTTCTTAATTCAAGCGACCTCCAATAATGCGATAGATGTGGATGTTTTGCAGAATGAAAAATATCAAGGAAGTGGTATTGTGCCAGAAAGTGTAATTTCATTTGTAATTAGGACAAAAGAAAGTACAGTACTTGATGATGCTCAGAATGATCCCAAGAATTTAAATGAAGCATATTGGAAAATTAAACGACCAAAA
>JAHDHJ010000152.1:6316-10721 GCA_020631375.1 Saprospiraceae bacterium
TGTGGACATACATGGGAAGGGAATGATATTAAAATTGTAAATCCATCTACTAAATTGGTGCAGCCTGATTTGACCATCGGGGAAATATGGACAAAAGGGGAATCTATTTTTCAAGGATATTGGAAAAATAATAATGTCCAATCTGTTTTATGTTTGCCCATTATTAATCGAGGGGAATTGAATGGGGTATTGTATTTGGAAAATAATTTAATAACGAATGCTTTTACCCAAGAGAGAATTGAATTGTTGTCCGTGTTATCCGGGCAAATTGCTGTTTCCCTAAACAATGCGATGCTCTATGAAAACCTAGAACAGAAAGTCGCTGAGCGAACATATGATTTGGAAGAGGAGAAAAAGAAAACAGAAGAATTATTATTAAATATTTCCGGACAGAAAAAAGAACTTGAAAAACTTAATATTACTAAAGATAGAATATTTGGAATCATAGGGCATGATTTACGGAAACCGGTAATTGCTTTTAGAGGTATTGCCAAAAAAATAAATTATCTATTAAAAAAAGAAGATTATCATACACTGAAAGATTTAGGGGAGGGTATAGAGCGGGATGCACTAGGATTGAATGCCCTTACGGATAATTTATTAAATTGGGCATTAACTCAAAAAAATGCAATGCCTTATAATTTTGAGGAAATTGAATTGATTAATATTGTAAATGAAATATTTCTAACCTTAAATAGATTGGCAGATGATAAGGGATTGGAATTGAGACATGAAATAGATCCCGATACAAAAATATTTGCAGATAGAAATACCCTTTTAACTATTGTAAGGAATCTTGTAGATAATGGTATTAAATTCACTCCCAATGGTGGCGAAATATTAATTACCGCCAAGCCTACTGGTTTTGGAGTAGATATGGAAGTAAGGGATAATGGTATTGGTATTCCTCCTGATAAATTAAATAATATATTTTTATTGCAAAAAGATAAAACAACAGATGGTACTTCCGGAGAGAAAGGTACAGGTTTAGGTTTGCACCTAGTTCATGAAATGGTAGAGTTGAATAAAGGGGAAATAAAAGTTTTGAGTGAATTAGGTAAAGGAACTACATTTATAGTATCATTTAAGTCGGTTGAGTAATTAATGTGATTTGTTTTCAAAATAAGTAAAATAAAATACATATATTTCAAAAAAAAATCCAAATAGCAACAAAAAAATGTAAAACAATCAAAATAATAAACAATGGCTATCTACCCCCCAGGTAAAACCCAAAAAGACATTGATGAATTATACAAACGTGCTTATGAGGAGACCAAAATAATATACCCTAAAAAAGCGAAAACATTTTCCGCTAAATTAAGGAATCTAAATAATATTACTTTGCATAAAGGTGAATTATCTAAGTTCACTGTAGGGATAATGGATTTTTTTGTTGATGTATATTCATGGTTTAAGGTTAGCTTCAAAAAAATGGTCCGAAAGATTTATCCAAGGAAGGATCAGATATATGGGACAAAAAAAGATACTTACCTTACAGGCAAAATAACGTTCACCAAAAAAGAAGGTAAGAATAAATCCATTTCTATTCCTATCCACCATATGGAAATTGAATTTTGGGCAAGGACGTGGTTAGGGCAGTGGAGAAAATTTGCAAAGGGTATTACAGATGAAGACGGTAAAATAATGTTAGAATTCGATTTCCTCGAATCAAAGAAAATTAAATACCGTAGCTTTTATTTTGAAGTGCACCAAACAGAGCATGTGTTCTTCGATCCGGAAACAAGAAAACCAAGAGAAAAAGTATCTGTTTTCGGAAACGTCAAAATAAGGAAATCGGACATTACTGGAATGGGCTATAATTTGGGAATCATCCAATTGTTCTATTGGGAATATAGAACCGATGTACCGATCCCCCGCGTAGTCATTAAGGATCATGATGAAGATGCTCCTGAATATTATTCAGAAGGAAGGAACCAAGCAATAGCAGAACAATTTGTTCAGATTGAATTAATAAAAGATAAGCACTTAATTAAAATAGAAACGGAACCAGAGAAGGTTTCTATCCAAAGCATCCAAGCAGATTATCCTAAGAATTTAACTGTAGCAATGGAAGAAGAAATTCCAGGTTCTACACGTTGTGATTATTGGTTTGGACGAAGGATGATGAACGGAATGAGTTGTGCCACTTTTATTCCCGATAGAAATGAAGAGGGAAAATATTGGGTGAAAATATTCGGAGCTTGCGATTATGATGTAAATGGAGTGTATGCATTCCCAACAACATACGGACAATTTATAATTGCAGAAAATGGTTTGCCTTTACCAGTTAAAATAATCATTAAAGGGCAAACAAATGCTTTTGATAAAAATCCTTTCCAAGAAAAAATATTCACCCCCGCTGATGGTGAAAAATGGGAACAAGCCAAAAGAATAATGAGGGTGACCAGCGCTCTTTCTTCGGAAGTAGATGATCATTTTGCAGGGACTCATTTGAATACGGAACAATATTCAATTGCCGTAAGGAGAAATGTAAGGCTGAACCCAATTGCCCAATTATTAATACCTCACCTTAAGGAAGTCGCTTTAATTAACCACACTGCGGATTCCAATTTAATAGGCAATGGAGGATATATTCCAAGTGCTTCTGCCTTGACTGTAGAAGGAATTATAGAAAGATCAAAAGATGCTTTGGGAGTACATGATTGGAAGAATTGGAAACCGATGAAACCAATTAGCGAACAGCATACTTTCGCTATAGCTTCAAATTTATTCTGGGATATTGTGGATGAATTCGTAACGTACTTTTTCAAAGAAAATGAAGATGACATAAAAAAATATTGGTATGAAATATTTTGCATGAGTGAAGATCTTGTAGAGAATAGTGTGCCTTTGTTTTTGTCAGAGCAGGATAAAACAAAATGGAGTGAGGATGAAAGGAAATTAAATGAAGATAGGATAGCATATAATCATGAAAGGGCTTGTTTTGACTTAACACTTCCAAGAGTGGAATATAAAGGAAAAATAAGATGTATTTCTCCGATTACCAAAAATAAACATGCTCCCGCAGAAGGCGAAATGGAACATCTGAAAGATATGTGCAAATATGCAATCATGACCGCCACATTTCTGCATACTTATGTAAATGAGCATCAGTATGAAGATATAGGAGAAGTTTTATATTGTAATTTAGGATTGCGTTTCGGAGAAAAAGAAGAAGGTATTTTCCGACCGGAAACCGACCATTCTATTTTCCCTGACTTAACTCGATCTACACAAATGATGTGGTTCAGCAATCTCTTGTCAAGAACCGAATACGGGTTTATTACAAGGAATGAAGGACATGACATCCACCCGTATTTTAGTGAACTCCTTTTAGCTAAAAAAGAAGAATTTGCAAAATTAAATGTAGATGTGGAAAATATAGAATCCCGAACGAATATATAATTAATCTAAGTTGTGTAAAAACACAACTTGAATTAATTAATACAAAATTAAATTTCAGAAGCTGATAATTTTTGAATCTAAACACCTCGGTATTATGAGATTAATATTAAGAGTAATAAAAGACTTTTGGTCAAAAGTATACCTTTGGATATTCTGTAATGTATTCACATTCATCATAGTGGTGACATTGGGTAGGAAACGGAAAAGGATGTCCCATGATAATGGGATAGGAGCATTGGGGAAAATAAAAATAGTAGATGACCCAAAATTTCCTCCTCATGAATTTTTCGCACCTGGTCGAGTTTTCGATGCAAGGATAAGGCATGCATCTGCTACATTTTTGGATGATGCGATGAATTGCATACGAAGTATGTCCATTAAATTCTCCAAAGAGGAATTTAAAAGCCCATTCGATTTAGAAATGAATACAGGAGAGATAAGTCTTTTTTGGTCGGCTTGGAGTTTTTTCAAATTTGCCCAAATGCGACAAGAAAAATATGGCGTAGAATATACTAATTATTATAAAAAATATCCAGAAGGATTAGAAGGAGCTAGGTTGGCTTTAAGAAGAAACCCAGATTCATTCCATGATTTAAGATATTATGCAAAAACTCCATTTCAATTCATGGGGACGGACAAGATTAAAAGATATGCAAAATACCGAATCAGACCATTTGAGGATATTGAGGAAACGGGAATGGAACAAGAAATATGTGAAAGAAACATCTGTAACCAAAGAATTCTTTCTGGAGAAATCAGAGGGAGGAATTATCTGAAAAATGAATATAAGAAAAGGGTTAAAAATCAAGAAGTAAAATATAGGTTGCAAATTCAAACCCGATTTGCACAAGATGATGAAGATCCGGAAATATTTAATAATATGGTTCCTTGGCCGGAAGAAATATACCCTTGGAATGATTTGGCTATTATTGAAATTAGTGAGACACTAGATTGGGAATCGAGTACGAGAACTGGGTTTTCTTTAAAGAATATGCCTAAA
>JAHDHJ010000153.1 GCA_020631375.1 Saprospiraceae bacterium
TATTTTCATCATGAAAGTCCGGACGGCATAATATATTCCTGCTTGGTTTTTTCCGGTTTTTCTTTCATTCTCATAAATCAAATCCGCTACGATGGCATTGGGGATAATGCCAAAAGAAGCAATAGGGAATGCTGCCAAAATTGCTAAAAAATAAAAAAGTATATCAATATGAATAGGAATTAAATCAATGAATCCAGTGACTCCAAAAACAATTGAGTAGCAAAAAAAAGCAAGCATGGTAATTGTTTTTTTACCATACTTTTTGGCTGCAATATTTATAGGGATATAATATGCCAAACTGCAAATTAATGCAATACCTAAAAATGCACTGGATTCCGATTGGTCTTTAGCCAGTAATAGGGAAATATAATAAGTTATCCCTACGGAAATGAAAGTGGCGGATAACCAATACACCATATCCGAATAAACAAAAATCCTTAGGTTTTTATCCTCTTTTATTAATTTGAAAAAATAGGATATTCCTGTGATTTCACTTTCTTCTACGGTTTGTTTAGCATATTTGTTTTCATTGAGAAATAAAATGGGAACAAGCATGGAAACAAATGCTATGGCAGAATAAATCGCAAGCAATGCTTGGAAAGCACTTTGGTAATCCCAACCTTTAGCAACCAAGATTTCTATTAAGATAAAAACAGAAAATCCGCTTGCAAATCCTAGAATCCATGTCAGCGAAATAATTGAACTGATTTTCATCCGGTCTTTCGGATGGTGTCCCAATTCTGCAATTAGTGCATTATAGGGAATCAGATACATGGTAAAAGAAACATAATAAATTATAGAAATAAAGACAAGCCAAATGACATTGATCGAAGAAGAGTCTGAACCAATGGGATAGAAAAGTAAAAATGAAAATAATGCGAATGGCAATATGGCAGCCGCCATTAATTTCTTTCTTTTTCCTATACCGGAAATATTCATCCGGTCACTTGTTTTCGCTATCCAAGGATCTGTAAAAGCATCCAATAATCTTCCTCCGAATGTTAGTATTCCTATAATGGTAAAAATGCCCAAAACAGCACCTTGATAAAAGAAAGCAGGAAACCGATCAACGCCATCTTCTGCCGGCATATAAAAATAAACCATGAGCGAACCCGCCCCGAAACTAGCTAATGACCATCCATATTGACCTATGGCATAAATAATGATTTGCGAAAGTGGAGGCCTTGGTTTTGACATGTTTTTTATTTAAGTAGAATTTTCCTTTCGGCAACTTAGCTTACAGTGTATTTAAACAAGTTTTAGGCATTATTCGTAATTTCGAGGAATTCGGATTCCAAACTCCTTTTCCTTTCTAGTAATCTGGTAATTGTAATTCCTTTTTCAAATGCCAATTGGTTGACCGCAGCAGCATTCGCACCATCTTCCGGAAGCGTAAGAATGAGATAATCTTTCATCACTTCTATTTGCTTGATATTCGGAATACCGGAAAGTGAATCTTTCAAGGCATCCAGATTTTCAGAACCTACTTCTATGAGTTTGTCCGCACTGAGTATCATTCCGACTGTTCCCGAAGCCAAAAGGTTTCCATTTTTCAAAATGGCGACATGGGAACAAATTTTCTCCACTTCATCCAAGATATGGCTTGCCATGATTATGGTTTTTCCCCGATCGGCAATTTTGAGCAGGGTTTCTCTCACTTCGGATATTCCGGCAGGGTCTAGTCCGTTTGTTGGCTCATCGAAAATCAAAACCTCTGGGTCACTGACCATCGCCGCAGCGATTGCCAATCGTTGTTTCATCCCTAGTGAAAACGTTTTGAATTTGGATTTTTTACGTCCACTTAGATTGACCAATTCCAGCAATTCATCTATGTTCGGGTTTTTGTCTTTTTTGATGTGTGCTACGATTTCCAAATTTTTCTCAGCAGACATATAAGGGTAGAAATTGGGCGTTTCCAATAAACATCCGATCTTCATATTCGGCTTATTACCCATGCTTCCGCCAAACCATTCATAACTTCCCGAATAGGGATGTATGATGCCCAAAACCATTCCTAGGGTGGTGGTCTTACCACTTCCGTTAGGTCCAAGCATTCCATAAATATTCCCTTTTTCAATTTCTAGGGAAAGGTTGTTCACGGCAGTTAGGCTACCGTATTTTTTCGTAATATTCTGAATGCTTAGTACTGCCAATTGATATTATATTTAGATTAAGTTTGAAACATAAGTCTAAAAATATGAAAATCCCCATTCACTTTAAAGTAAATGAGGATTCTTATGCTTATTTATTCTGGATTATTAATTCCCTGATGCCGGAGTGGCTTTTATTTTATCTCCACTATATTTTTTTCGATATAATTCCCACGGTGTTTTGGTGTAGTGTCCTCCACCAAAATAAGTCATTATCGCTTCGAACTTATCAGCAGGTTGGAATCCTGGGATAGGTTGGATGATTTTAATGTTTTCATCTAGGAAAACTACCGTAGGATAACCCATCCGCCCCCTCATCATCCATGCTGCCAATTCATGGTATCCTCTCTTCCCACTTTTTACATATTTGTATTCTGTGTCATTGAAGACTATGGTTTCTTTCTGTTCTGCATTGAATTTTACAGGATAGAAGTTTTTATTGAGGTAACTAGAAATTACCGTATCATTAAAAGTGCTGCGTTCCATTTTTTTGCACCATCCACACCAATTGGTATAAACATCTACAAAAATCGGTCTTTTTTCCGTTTTGGATTTTATCATGGCTTCTTCCCAAGTCATCCAATTCACTTTGGTATTGGACTCGGTATCTTGGGCGAAAACAGGACTTACCAAACCTATATTAAGTAGGGAAACGAAAATTAATGTTAGATATATTTGAAAATTCCTTTGCATTCTCTAAGTCGTATTTAAATGGATGCTCCGCAAATAATGGTTTTAAGCAATTTATATACCGAAGATAAGCATAAACTTAGCTCATAAGAAACAGGCTTAACTAAGTTTTAGAAAAGATTAACTTTTCATGTTATGGAATTATTTTTTGCTTTTGGCGTATTCATCGAAAGACATGGTTTTGTACTTTTCTTCATTGATGAATTCCAGAATGGTCATCATGTCATTTGCTTCCCTATAGCCGGGAATGATCGTAATTCTGTTGATGTTTTCATCCATTGCCACACAAGAGGGATAACTCATTCTATTATTGAGTAGGGAGGCTGCCAATTCATGATATCCTCTTCTTCCTGATGCAACATATTTGAATGTATGATTATTGAAGACTATATCCTCTTTCATTTCAGCATTCAGTTTGATAGGATAAAAATTCTCCTTTAGATATTCAGCTACCTTAGGGCTTTCAAATGTGGCTTTGTCCATTTTTTTGCACCATCCGCACCAATTGGTATAAACGTCTATGAAAATTTTCTTAGGATTAGTTTTATTTAATTCAATGGCTTCTTCCCAAGTGTACCATTTGACACTGGTTTCTTTTTCTACAACTGCAGGTCCGTTTGTAAATGAATAAGAAGCGAATATTGCTAAAAAGAATGTCAGTGCAGAGCCTAATAAGATAAATTTTCTCATAATCAACAAAGTTACAAGTTATGGATAATTAAAAAATATGGATTTTCATTCGATGCTCTTGGTATAGATACACGATACATCATAATGAATAGAATGATGTATCAACAACACCTCTCCAAAACAAATGTACGCACTAGAAATCCATTAGTTTTCTATTTAACACTATTTAACTGCTTCACTTCGGGCGGAGTATTATCAGCCTTAATCAGCTTGGCAGCCAATATCCTTGCTTCTCTTTTCGGATTTTTCCACCAGTCGATTGAATTGGTCTTAAAAATGAGGTAACCTGCTGTCTTTAATTTTTTGGATATCTGATCTTCGAACTCATAAGCCACTGTTGGATTATTCCTATCCAAACCATCTCCTATTATCAAGGGAATGGGCTGTTTATAGTCATAAGGTATGATCGTCAATGCAGCAGTACCAATTTCCGACAAGGGAGAAAGCACCTTGATTCTGTCTGCCTCGAAATAGGGATCCAATTCCTTTTTGACTTGCATCATGAATTTATAGGATTCCCTATCATTTTTCTTAATACCTAGCCATTCTACGGATTCTAGGAATTCTTTTCTTTCCTCTTCGTTTTCGGCATCGGTTATTAAGGCATATTTTAAGAACTGCATCACAGGACCTACATTCTTGATGTTGCCACTTGTTTTTTCATTGATATAGGATTGTGGAATGGATGAACAAACGATAAGATTATGCTTGACATGACCGAGGATAATATTCAAAATGGTTTGTCCGGTGTTGCTTTCCATTTCGTCAAAATGCTTGCTGATATGTCCTCTCAGATTTGTTGTTCCATAGGTCAGTGACCAAACGATGGTTTCATAATTTTCTGTCAATTCAGAAACATGTAAGACCCTCAAACCGGATTCCTCTAATTGTGAAATTCTATCACTATACGGGTTCCTCTTTTGCTTGATATATAGCAAATAGGAATTGATGTGATCCCTTTGTGGAATAGTAGAAGTGACAATGGCAGTATGGGGCATGGCCCCCTTATTATTCAATGGGATTTCGGATAATATCCTTACGATATCCTCGGCTTCCAGATTGTTTTTATATTCCTCTTCGTTGTATCGTCCCTCGGACTTGATAAAGGAAATTCCTTTTTTCTGATAGGGCTTTTGGAAATAATTTATAGTCTTGATTCCTTTTTGGTAAGAAGTATAATTAATGAATTCCAAGCAGGCTCTTTCATTTTCTATATGGTTATAATATAAAGGTATGATTTCTGAACCATGCTCTACTACAGAATCGAGTAGGGAAGTGTGTGTTTTCCGAAAAAGGGATTGACTCCTATCTCCCAATACCAAAATCCTATCTGCCCTATCTGCCAAAGGAACAGCTTGTATAGTTGCTATATTGTGGGCATCATCAAAAATTATCAAATCATATTTGGCTTTTGATGAAATCAACAATTCTTCCGCAGAATCAGTTGTCATCATTTGGATTGGGAACCATTTTGTGATTTCATTACTGAATGTCATGAAAATATCTTTCATTCGGACATCCTTAGGCAATGTGTTCTTTTTCCCAAAGAGCAATTGATACAGTTTTTTATTTTTTTTCCTGACCTCTATAATAGCGGCTTCCTGTTTTTTAGAAACATCCGTATGGATTCTAGGAATCAGTTTTTCCCTCAAAATCGATAATTCTTGGATATATTCCTCCTTGAGCAAATCGTTCCTATTAGAAGTCATAAAAGTCCGGTCTGCCAAACAATTATAGAAATACCAACTATTGAATGAGGGAAGCCATTCTTTAGTCCTTGATTTTATAAGTGCCGTAATCGTGGACTTGGAAATGGGTAGTATTTCCAACCAATGTTTTTGCCAAGGGTGGTATTCTTCAAATTGCGGAAGATTATTATCTGCCTTCTCCAACATGTCTGACAATTCTTCCAATGACAACAATCTTTTAGAGAGCGTCATACCATCATAAGAGAACCATTGCTTGAATAATTTGGCTTGGTTGATTTCCTCCAATAGCAAATCATGGGTATATTCCAATTCGCCGATTCGGCTATCATAATCCAAATGTGTCTGAACGGATTTGCTGTTTAGGGATTCGGTTTCTTGTCGGATATTGAATTGGATATTATTTGTCCATTTGTTCATTTCCTCTTCAAAATCCAAAAGATATTTCTGGATGCTTCCAATCTTATCCGCATCTTTTTTCTTAGGGAATTTGTAATTGAAATATCTTTTTTCATTAAAGTAATCTTCTATATCACCAAACTTGGAAATGATTTCATTCCTAGCTTCTTTGATATTATAATAATTATCAGAAAAAACACCATACATTTTTACTTTCACACTACTGGATTTCTTGAAATCCTCTCCAAAAACTTGGGCGTACTCGCTTATCTTGTCTTTTGTTTTCTGAACTTTGTAATTGAGTTCCCTTGCATGTTCTTCATAATGTTCACGAAGATTGTCCCTATAGGATTCTAGGCTAGTCGTAAATCTTCCTAGTAATTCATCTACTCTTTTATTAAAAGTGGAAATCTGCCTACTTGCAAATTCCTTGGCACTTTCCATATCTTTTTCCAAGAATATTTCTTCATTCAATATGTCAAGTGGATGGTTTATTTTCCTGATATTGGCATAAAGCTTATTTGCTTTTGCTATATCGGTTTTCAAAATATCATATTCACGGAAAGTGAACTGGTATTCATGTGGGTCCAAACGACCGGAAAGAACATCCTTTCCTGCATATCTGCTACTATCAATATAATGACCTACGGTATCTGTGAAATCAAGATTGCCGAAAGCTTTCCTATTCATGAGTTCGTGGTGCGATTCCAATTTGGAATGTTTACCCAAACACCTTTCTAATAATATTTTTAAGCCAAGGTCTGATTCCTTATTTGTATTTTTTAATTGGCTCGGAATATTTTTTATTTGATTAAATAAAGTTTGCAAATCATCATCGGTATCCTTAACCAAGATAGAAAAACGATCCACTTTATTATCAATTAGTCTTTTTTGGATTCTCTCCAAACCGTTTACATTGGAAGAAACGATTAGACAAGCGCCACCATTGACTAAAAGATTTGTTGCCGTATGGAATGCAGTTGTTGTTTTGCCTGTACCTGTTCCTCCCTCAGCGGTGGTCAGGTAATTTTTACTTGAAGCAGAAGCTATGTGCTTTTGGCAAGGATCAGGGGCAATCAGACTAAAGGGATGCTTTATGATGTTGTTTTCAGGCTCTTCAGTAAACATAGGTTGGCTGTCCAATACTTCCAGTTTCTTTTCTAAGAAATAAGAAAGTGCCAAATGGTCTTTCCCGAATTTCCCTAATATTCCAGAAAAATGGATAGAGGGTGCATCTAGGATTTCCATCATTTCATCAGCAGTAGGGCTAGGTACGATCCCGAAACCGGATGTGTTTCCGGCTATGTCAAGTTGGAGGGATATTTTATTGCAAAATGCGGAAAGATTCTCTCCTGTGAATTGATTTTGGTAAGCTAATTCTTTAAATTCATTTTCCAAATCCAAGTCAAAGGCTTGCTTTAGATAATTAATCAGAAACCTATTGGGTTTAGGAATTACATTATCGTTTTTAGTTAATGTCCATGTGTCAGGTCTATTGGCACTTGGACTAAGGTTGATTTCCCAAATGAACATTGGCGCAGCTACGGGAAATAAAGAAGAAGTATTTTCCTTATGTATGAATAGTGGATAACCGAATGCCAGAGTATGATTCCCCTTGTCAGCCTTATGGTTATTACATTCGAGAAAAAGGTGATGGAATTTATGGGCTGCGTCTTCATTGACTTGTATTTCAATGTCGATTTTCCTATCTCCCAATAATTGCTTGACAAACAAGGTAGGGAATCCGTTTCCGATGGAGGAGGAAGCGATATCCACTCTATCTATGCTTATTGGCAAGGCATTTCTGTAAATGGATTCGTTTAGTGTAAATGCTAGGTTTTCAGTCAATCCACCTAAGCGGTCTTTGTCCCATCTCATTGTTTTCTCAATTTAGTATTTGTGTTCTCTCAAATAGGGATGCAAAATAAGCTAAACAGTTTAGAACACAAAGAATTAATATTACTTGTTAACAAGTATTGCTAAATAAAGTAATGTTTGTTAGTGTTATTGCAGCTTATTTTGTAGTAGTCCGTATTTGTAGATTACATGGTTGGCTGTATGTCCTGTTAAAGCCGACTCAAACAATAACTGTAAAAGGAAAGGATTATTTTGAGAACGCATAATTAATTCAAGTTGCGTAACAACGCAACAGACTTTAGATATTAGTATTTACAATGATTGAAGAAATAAAATTGGCACCTGAAAATCAAAACTCTACTAGAAATATGCCATTATCTATATCAATCTTTTGCATACTTCGTTTTATAAGTAGAACAAATTAATAAAATATGGCTGTTCAAGTAAAAAATGTATCTTTCGTTTATCAGAGACTTTATGAACTAGGTGTAGAAATCTATCATCAGAGGCATAAAAACAAACTTAAGAAAGATGATTACATGGATTTTATCCTACACAATTCCATAGAAGAAGTAATAAGAAAGGCTAAGGAAATAACAGATCAGAATTTCACGAATCTAATTTATTGGCGATTAATGGATTTTTTAAAAAATCCAAAAAGGGAAACGGAAATAGATTCTGATCAGTCTTTTGATATTTCCAATGCTACAGAAAAAGAAGGAATCAAGCTTGGGAGATTATCGGCTTTGTTCAGACAATTGGAAGAAACAATACTGAACCCTAAAACTTCCAGAAAAACCATAAGGGTTAAGTTGGAAGAACTGGTTTTAAAATATGGGATTACAAAATTCCTAGGGATTCCGATTGATACAATTTCAGAAACAGTGCCGAATACTCGACAGGGGAAAGAACATCATATTAAGAAATTCAGTCGTTATGTCTCGGATTATAAAAATTTGAGAGGTGAATCTGTTCAACAATATTTCCCTCAAAAAATCGTGAACTTCTCAAAGGACAAAACTTATTTGTCCTTGCCGGAAGAAATTCGTGAATTGCAAGATTATGCAACAGCAAGAAAAAGAGACGGAATTTTATTGGCTAAGAGTTTGAAAATTGAATCTGTTTTAGAAAATAGTCGATTCTCTTCCCTTATATGTAAAAATGATATGGTTAGCATATTGTTTCTTGCCTTGGTGAATTATTTGGAAGCCGCATTATTTTTTAAAGAGGTTTGTTCTTGGAATCTTGAATTTTGGGCAGGAAAATATAATTATGCATTTTGCCTAAAAAGATTGGGACAGAACCGGCAAGCTTTAGAAGCCTACAAGGAATGTTTAAGTATTTTAGAATTAGGAAATAAGGAAGATCGGAATAAATTCGCGATTACATATGAGGCTGTTGCAGAAATGTATTTATTAGAAAATGAAATTAATTTGGCAATAGAAAATTATAAAAAAGCGATTGAGATTAATCCTTTGGATGAAGACCTGCACAAAGGATTAATGCATTGTTATTCTTTGTAGTAGTAGTAATAAAGAGAACAGTTTTTAAACCTCTTTAATTAAAAAATAATACTTTTAGAAATGAGATATTTATTTTTCATTATAATATTTTTAAGTTGTTTAAGCATACAAAATAATTCAATTCCATGTCTGGAAAAAATAACGGATGGAATTAAATTGTTGTCGGAAAAAGATGTTGATACGACAGGAATGATTGAGGAAAAATCAAAAGAAGAAGAAATATTCCTTGCTTGATTTTTCCTCAATTTTATTATTTTATCAATTGCATAACATTTGTTCCTGAAGTAGTTGTTATTTTAGAAATATAAGTGCCTTTTTCCAATTTGGATGCATCTATTTTTACAATATGTTTATTCGGATATTGACTTAGAATCAATCTACCTTGTATGTCATATATTTCTATAAAAGAAATGAGAGCCTCTTGGGAATTAATAGTCCATTCATCATTTGATGGGTTAGGAAATACATTAATTTTTTCAACTTCAATATTAGAATTTACAAGTACTATATCTCCAAAATAAACATCATCGAAATAATATGTTTTCTCTCCTGCAGTTGCACCATCCGTCCCAAAATTAAAAAAAATGGATGCCATATTATAAGTCCAACCCATACCTAAACCGATGCTTAATAATTCGGTTCCGGGAGCCTGATTAATAAAATCGAACTCAATGATTTCCCAAGCTCCGGAAACAGTTGTATTGGTCTCTGTTTCGCAAGTATGTGTGGGATCATTCGAATCCTCGACTTTCAAGCGGATAGGCGTTCCCGCTTCGGGGGACCAAACTCTTGCCGTCATTTTGGAATCGGTTAAGGTCAGCGGAATATTTGTTGCGAATCCTGCTGGAGTGCCTATGGTTGTTCCTGCCCATGTTGCCGCTTGCTCTGTTTTAATAGCTTGTATGACTTTATTGTTCGGATCGGTAGGGTCAGTAACTAATGATGATACATTGCCTCCAAAATCGGACATGGTATAATTTACAGTCGAACTTTCAAAATCTACGGGTAAGTCAATCTGAGTACCGCCGAATAATTGTTCAATATCATCGAAAAGAAAGGTTGAATTTGCAGAACCATTTCCTGTATTGCCGAAGTCAAACATGAAAACAATAAAATTAAAATTGCTAGGCTCTCCTGTGAAATCCCAAGTCAATGTTTCCCATTCCCCGGTTAGTGTGGTTTGGACATCCCTCTCTGTTTCTCCGGAGCCTTCAAGCTTGAATTTTACGGTTGTTCCGATAGGCGCAGTTGTAAAAACTTTCATGGAAATGGTATTGAATGTAGTGAAGTCTAAATTGTCAGATAATTCAATTTTACTACCTGCCCAAATCTCTCCGCCATTTCTGATTATCTGTGCTACTTTCGTACTGGTATTAATTCCATTGGATTGTGGATTGGGAATTACGCTTGCTGTTCCTCCATCAAAATCTACAAAGTCAGATGTACCAACCGTTGTTTCAAAA
>JAHDHJ010000154.1:0-8929 GCA_020631375.1 Saprospiraceae bacterium
AGTGTACTCGCAAGGGTACCGAGGGTTCGAATCCCTCTCTCTCCGCTGTAATGCAATTTAATAATATCCTATTTAGCTAAAACTGACACGAAAAATCTCGTCATCATGCGTAAGTATTCAGTACCATTCCTCGTTTTGGGGCTCGTTACATTTGTAACAGAAGCAAGTTTTGCTGCCGATTCATCTTTCCAAGTATTGAAAGAAAAATTCATTGAAGGTGGTTGGTTCTTCATGAGTATCGTACTCGTCGTCCTTATTTTGGGACTAGCATTCTCTTTAGAGAGAATTATCACGCTGAACATTGCTTCAGCAAACACAGACAAACTTTTATCAGCTATTGATGATAGCCTTAAAACAGGCAATGTCAACGGAGCAATGGAAGCTTGTAAATCTACACAAGGACCTACTGCCAGTGTATTGTATGAAGGTCTTAAGCGTGCCGGAGACGGACCTGAAGGTGTTGAAAAAGCTATCGTTTCTTACGGAGCTGTCCAAATGGGACTTTTGGAAAAAGGACTGATTTGGATTTCACTTTTCATCTCTATCGCACCAATGCTTGGTTTCATGGGTACGGTAATCGGTATGATCCAAGCCTTTGATACAATCGAAGCTTCTGGAGAAATCATTCCTAGTGAGGTAGCAGGTGGTATCAAGGTAGCCTTATTGACTACGGTATTCGGTTTGATAGCAGCCATTATTCTTCAAGTTTTTTATAACTATATCGTTTCTAAGGTAGATGGTATCGTTACTAAGATGGAAGAGTCATCTATCGGATTGGTAGATCTAATGGTTGAGAACAAAATTTTCAAGTAGTAGAAATTTAGTTGGAAAACTACCGTTGACACTTATATGAATCCATATAAGCGTCTGACAAATCATTCAATTAAATTTTTAACCAATAAAAAAAACCATTATGTATAGCTTACTATCAAAATATGGTCAACTTGTCGCACTCGGAGTTGGTGTGCTTATTACCCTTTTATTCTTTGGTATTATCATGTCAAGTGGAGACAAATTGGATGCTGCTTCACAATTATCCTTAAAAGAGGGTAATGCGATGTTGAGTGCCACTAGCATTTTCGACTTGGGTTTATATGCTGTTTTATTTCTAACCATAGCTGCCGCTATTGCGGCAGTGGTCTTTGGAATTGTTAATATAGCCAAAGATCCTAAAGGTTCCATGAAAAGCCTTATAGGAATAGGTGTTTTACTTGCCATCTTCCTTATAGGGTATATGGCAGCTGGAACGGACGGAGATGATGTCATGGCAGCGATTAATAAATTCAATGGTCTCATAAAAGTGGGTGAGGGAGAGAATGTTGCCGATAAATTCGAATACCTCAATGCTGGAAAAAGCAGCTTTATTGGAGGTGCTTTGAATACCGCCTATGTACTAGGAGGAGTTGCCTTTTTGGGTTTAATCGTTTCAGAAGTGATGAACCTTTTCCGTTAATTCTATAAACATTGCCTGATGCAGTTAAAAAAGAAAAAAGAACGGGTATCCCAAGAAATCAATGCAGGATCCATGGCGGATATCGCTTTTCTGCTTTTGATATTTTTCTTGGTAACTACGACCATTAATTCGGAAAAAGGTATTCCTGTAAAGTTACCACCTTGGTCTGATGAGGAAGTAGATCCGACACAATTGAATACTCGTAATGTTTATTCTGTTTTGGTGAATTATAATAATGAATTACTTGTTAGGGGCGAACCTACTCAAATCACAGATTTGCGGGATAATGCCAAAGAATTCATTATGAATCCCGAAGGGCGGGAAGATTTGGCTGAAAAGCCAACCAAGGCAATCGTATCATTGAAAAATGATAGGGGAACAAAATACGAAACTTATTTACAGGTCTATAACGAACTGAAAGGGGCTTATAATGAGCTTTGGGATGAAATGGCAGAAAGGGATTATCAGAAAAAATATGAAGATTTGCCCAAAAATGCCAAAAAAGCCATTCAGGATGTTATACCATTGGTTATTTCAGAGGCAGAGCCTGTGGATACCCAAGGAAAATAATGATTCTTTACATTTAATAATCGCCGAATCATGTCAAAGTTTAAAAAGAAAAGAGGTAATTCAACACCGGCAGTAAGTACTGCATCCTTACCGGATATCGTATTCATGTTGCTTTTCTTCTTCATGGTAGTAACAGTTATCAGAAATTCTGAACTCAAAGTGGATGTGAAAGTCCCTATTGCCAGTGAGTTGAAAAAAATAGAGAATAAAAGTTTGGTGACTTATATGTATATAGGTAAACCAATGAAACGATTCCAAGCAGAAAGGGGTACTGCTCCGCTATTGCAGTTGAATGATAAATTCGCCAAACCATCTGAAATTCCTATTTTTATTGAAAATAAAAAATTAGGAGTAGCAGAAAAGGATCGGGATAAGATGACTGCTTCGTTGAGAGTCGATAACGATGTTACAATGGGTTTCATTACTGACGTCAAAACTGAATTGCGTAAATCAGGACAGTTGAAAGTAAATTATGCTGCCTCTCAAGGAGATGTAAAATAGAAAATAAAACTTCTATATATCAAAGGTCAATATCCATTCGGATATTGACCTTTTTTGCTTGTATTAATGCTAGGATATGAAAATTCAATTACCAAAAGGCTTTACTTGGAGAGAAGCTAAAAATGAAGATTCCGAAGAGATAAAAAACCTTGTGTTTTCTGTATTAAGGGAATATGGATTGGATGTAGACCCCAAAAAAACAGATGCGGATTTGGATCGTCCGGCAGACTTTTATAAGGATGGATTTTTTGCTTTGCTAAGCAATGCAAAGGAGGAAATTATTGCTACATTTGCCTTGTTGGAATACAAAGAGAATGTAGTGGAAATTAGAAAAATGTATTTGCTGCCAGCATATAGGGGCTTGGGATTAGGTCGTTTCATGATGCGTTTCCTTTTGGCGAAAGCCAAAGAAATGGGCTATTCCAAAGTGATGTTAGAAACAGCATCTCCCTTGAAAGAAGCAGTGGCGATGTATGAAAAATATGGTTTTGTTTTAGATGAGAAAGGACCACATACAGAGCGTTGTGATAAAATGTATTTTTTGGAAATTAACTAAATAGATGACTAGATATTTAGAGGTTTTTAGATAATTCTTTATTACTACTGATTCACTTTCTTCTTTTTAACTTCTGCAAATTTTAAAAACCATTAAAAAATGCTAGAGAAACTTATACATAAAACTTTATCTATCTCCGAAAAACAAGTAAGCGCAACAGTTAAATTGTTAGAAGAGGGAGCAACAATTCCTTTCATTTCCAGATATAGGAAAGAGGTGACAGGAAGTTTGGATGAAACGGAAGTCGCTGCCATACAAGGCGAATTGAAGCGATTGAAAGATTTGGTAAAGAGGAAAGAAACCATTCTGAAATCCTTGGAAGAGCAAGGGATTGATGATAAAGATTTGATTCGAAAAATCAATGGATCTTGGGATTCTTCAGAAATTGAGGATTTATATTTGCCTCACAAACCCAAACGGAAAACGAGGGCAACAAAGGCAAAAGAAAGAGGCTTGGAACCATTGGCAAAAATCCTAATGGCTCAGAATGAGAACAATGTAGAACAAAGGGCAAGGAAATTCATCAATGCCGAAGTTCCAGATACAGAAGCGGCTTTGCAAGGAGCAAGGGATATCATTGCAGAATGGATTAATGAAAGTCCGATAGCAAGGAATGCCATCAGGAAATTATTTGAAAGAAGGGCTGTTGTTACTGCAAAAGTCATAGAAAAGAAAAAGGAAGAAGGAGCAAAATATCGGGATTATTTTGATTTTTCAGAACCCTTGCATAAATGTCCGAGCCATAGGTTATTGGCAATGCGGAGGGCGGAACAAGAGGGGATATTGAGATTCTCCATTTCCATTGATGAAGAAACGGCAATTGATAAATTGGATCGTATTTTCGTGAAGAATAATACGGCTGCCGGAGATGAGGTATATACTGCTGCCAAAGATGCATACAAAAGATTATTGTCCCCATCCATAGAAACCGAATTCAGGAGCAGTTCCAAGGAGTTGGCAGATAAGGAAGCCATAGCCGTCTTTTCTGAAAACCTAAGGCAATTGCTACTAGCTGCTCCTTTGGGACAGAAAGCGACAATGGCTATCGACCCCGGTTTTAGGACGGGTTGTAAATTGGTTTGTTTGGATGAGCATGGAAATTTATTGGAGAGTACAACGATTTTTCCCCACCCGCCACAATCCAGAATCGGTTCTTCTTCGGATACGGTTTATAATCTGGTTCTCCAACATGACATTAAGGCGATTGCCATTGGCAATGGCACGGCAGGACGGGAAACCGAACGATTCGTAAAATTAACATTGGGGAAGAAAAAAGGGGTGGATGTATTTATGGTGAATGAAGCCGGAGCGTCCATTTATTCCGCTTCGGATGTGGCAAGGAAAGAATTTCCCGATTTGGATCTGACCGTTCGAGGTTCTATTTCCATAGGAAGAAGATTGATGGATCCTTTGGCGGAATTGGTAAAAATAGATGCGAAGTCCATAGGTGTAGGACAATATCAACACGATGTGGACCAACTCATGCTCAAGGATAGTTTGGATCAAGTAGTGAGTTCGGTAGTGAACCAAGTCGGTGTGAATTTGAATACGGCAAGCCAGCATTTATTGAAATATGTTTCGGGTATCGGTCCGAAACTAGCCGAGAATATTACGAAGTATAGGAATGAGAATGAGGGATTTACTTCTAGGAGTGAATTGAAAAAAGTAAAAGGATTGGGAGCTAAGGCATTTGAACAATCTGCTGGATTCCTAAGGATTAAAAATGCAGAAAATCCATTGGATAATAGTGCAGTCCATCCCGAAAGTTATGGCATTGTAAAAAAAATGGCAAAGGATCTGAAGCAACCCGTAAGTGAATTGATCGAGAATAAAAACCTAACTCGGAATATAAATATTAATAATTATATCAATGATAAATTCGGTTTGCCTACCTTAAAGGACATTGTCAAAGAATTGGAAAAACCGGGATTGGATCCAAGGGGAAATGCAGAAGTTTTTTCCTTTTCTGAGGGAATCAATGAAATTTATGATTTAAAAGAAGGCATGGTTGTTCCGGGAATTATTACCAATTTGACTAAATTTGGGGCATTCGTAGATGTGGGCATCAAGGAAAATGGATTGGTACACATTTCACAAATCGTAAACCGATTCATCAAAGACCCCGCTGAAGTATTGAAACTGGATCAGAAAGTCATGGTAAAAATAGTGGCTGTGGATATTGACCGAAAAAGGGTGCAATTGTCTATGAAAGATGTCTAAGTAGATGACTAGATTTTTAGATTTAGAGATTTCTAGATAAAAATAGGTAGCCAAAATATTGCAAAGCAAAATCAGAATAATCAAAAATATGGAAGATAAGACCCAACAAGGAGAAATTACCCTAGAAGTAAATCAAGGTGTAGGAACGATTACATTTTATCATCCCTCCCATAATTCCCTTCCTGGAAAATTATTGGCGGAATTCAGGGATGCCATTAATGCTGCCGGAGAAAGGGATGATATAGGAGTCATTGTTTTGAAATCAAAAGGAAATCGGACTTTTTGTGCAGGAGCAAGTTTTGACGAGCTGGCAAGTATAGAAGATTTCCAGACAGGAAAGGAGTTTTTCATGGGCTTCGCCAATGTCATCAATGCTTGTAGGAAATGCCCTAAATTAATCATAGGAAGGGTACAAGGAAAAGCTGTTGGCGGTGGAGTAGGGGTGGCATCTGCTACGGATTATTGCTTCGCAACGAAATTCGCTTCGGTAAAATTGAGTGAATTGGCGGTAGGAATCGGTCCGTTTGTAGTGGGTCCGGCTTGTGAAAGGAAATTAGGGCTTTCGGGAATGTCCCAATTAGCCATTAATGCGACAGCATGGAGGAGTGCGGATTGGGCAAGGGAAAATGGATTGTATGCAGAAATTTATGACAATATAGAAGTCATGGATGAAGCCATCGCCAGCCTCGCGAAACAATTGGTCAATTCCAATCCCGAAGCAAAACGCCTCTTAAAAAAGATATTCTGGGAAGGAACAGAACATTGGGATGAATTGCTGGAAAAAAGAGCAGAAATATCCGGGCAACTCGTCCTATCTGATTTCACCAAAAACGCAATAGCAAAATTCAAGAAAAAATAAAAAACGGTTATTAGTGAGCAGTAATATAGTCTTCAATTAACAATGAACAGTTCACTATAATAGGGTGTTCAGTAATACAGAGGTACTATATAGTAATTATGAAATATGGTTGATTGTTATTTTGTATAAGAAATAAAAATAGAATAATTCGCAAACTGAACATTGTTAATCGAACACTGTTCACAGCTAACTGAAAAAATATGAATCCAAATTTTAAGAGAGCTCAGATTTTGTACGAACAGAATCGTTTTGGGGAAGCGGAAAAGGAATTGAAGATGGCATTGGCAGTTGATCCGAATAATTATGAGGCTCATAATTTGTTGACGTTTATTTTGGCGGATCAGAAGAAAAAGGATGAAGCTTTGGCTTCTGCTGAAAGGACGATCAAGTTGGCACCGGATTGGGATTTTGCTTGGTACACTTTTTCATATGCGAATTGGATACAAGAAAAAAGAGGTGCTTCCGAAAAAGCATTGGATGCCATAGATAAGGCAATCCGGATGGAACCGGAAAAAGCGGATTATTATTATCTCAAAGGTGAAATCAAATTCGGAAAATCCGAATGGCAGGATGCCTTGGATTTATCGGATATTGCTGTGTCCTTGGATTCCGAACATGTGGGAGCTTTGAATTTGAGGGCTAAATCATTGGTGAAATTAAATCGGAAATCGGATGCGAATGATACTTTGGATTTTGCTATACGGAACGATCCGGAAAATCCGAATACCCATGCGAATAAAGGTTGGACATTAATAGAACGGGATGATTATGATCAGGCGCTTGTGCATTTTAAGGAAGCCTTACGCTTGGATCCGAATAATCAATGGGCGAGGAGTGGTTTGAAAAATGCGATAAAAGGAAAGAATTTTTTATACCGTATTATTTTAAAATATTTTCTTTGGATTTCCAAATTGAGTGAGAAAAACCAGTGGGTGTTCATTATCGGAGCATTTCTTTTGTACCAAGGTGTTTTGGAATTATCTAGGTCATTCCCGGCTTTGGCTCCGCTTGCTTATCCAATAATTATTGCCTATATGGTTTTTGCATTTTCGTCTTGGATAGCCGTTCCTTTTTCTAATTTATTTTTACGTTTACATCCATTAGGAAAACATGCCTTATCGAGATTTGAAATTGTGGGAAGTACGCTTATTGGCATATTTATGTTGGGAGGAATTATCTCAGGTATAATTTATTTTATAATAGGGAATGAATTATTTTTATTATTAGCGGGTTGGTCTCTAATGATGAGTTTGCCGATAGGAGGGACTTTTTCTCATGGCAATGATTTTGCTGCTGTTCGGAATTTAATTTATTATACGGCAGGTTTGGGACTTGTAGGATTGATTGGAATCGGCAGCCTTGTCATTATGAACAATGGCAGTCTGTTTAATATGTGTGTTACCGTTTTTGCATTGGGAATATTCGTGTTTAGTTTCGTAGCGAATTATTTAGTGATTAGGCGGTATTGAATTGAATAAATAATTGGAAATTGAAAGGACTTAATAGTTATAAATATATTGCCCGATTTGTATTGTTTGGAATAATTCTAACATATTTCGCATCTTGCAGATGTGTAGCGGATTGCATAGATAATACGGTTGCTATAGAAATACGGATTGAAAAAAATGGTATAAATGCAGTGTTTGGAGAAGAGGCTATTCTGTCTGAAGAAGATCTTATATTCTCCAGAGTGGAATTACAATAATAATTTGTATTTTAATACAGAAGATCAAATAATTCAGACAGAACTCTCAGATGGAATAGAGTATCATTTGATATTAGGAAATATAAGGACGGATACGATAATAGGAAATACGCTCATTTTAAACAATGGGAAATGTTGTGATACATATGGTGTTGATAATGTAATCGTAAATAGTGAAATTAAATGTAATAGTACCTGTAATGAAATTTTATTTGAGTTGTAAATTTTATTTTACAATATCCCCAATATCCAAAAAGCATTATCAGAAAAAGGGTGGTAAAAATAAACCCTCTTATCACTTTTTAATCCGTTAATAATCTTTTTCCTTTCTTCTCTGTTTATTTTGCTATCGGAAATTTGAATTAATTCCTTAGTATCTTCCAATCTCATGTAATATTCAGTAATATTGAATTCTTTTTCATCAAAATAAATGTTTATAGCTGGCATTTTTTCCTTTTCAGAAAGGAGTTTGATTAGGGTGGATTTTTCCATGTATGATTTCGTACAATAAAATACTTCCTTATAAACGAATCCGTCAATATCCCAAGATTTTCCTTTCATTTCCATTCCATTCCAATTAATAACTGTCTTTCGGAAATGATCACGATTAAAATCGAATTTTAGAATCATGGTTATACTGACAGGTTTTCCTTTGTCTAAAGCCGGATTTAATTTAGGCATTTCATTGACAATCCTTAGTGCTTCCCTTCCCGAATTTCCACCGGCATCAATTTCTATCTTAGCATCTGAAATTTCACCTTTCTCATTTACTACATAACTTATGGTACTGTAGCCCTCCATTTTTCTTTTTTTTACTTTGGCTTTGTCCATTTTTTGGTAATAATAGGTCCTGCGTTTTTTTCCTTGGCAAATTTTTAATTCCAAACTATCACTCAGTTCCTCGCAACCTTTGAAAGTTGGGTATTGGTCGGGAGAGAAATAGAAAAATTGATGCGTCGCCATACTTTCCGGTTTCCCTTCCCGAATAAAAGGATTCCATTTTGGCATTTTTTTGAAAATTTCTAAAATTTCTTCTCCAATAGTACCTCTTTGACTTGAAATTAA
>JAHDHJ010000154.1:8939-10453 GCA_020631375.1 Saprospiraceae bacterium
ATTCGGGATTTTTTACTTCACCGTTTTTTGTTACAGTGAATTTTATATTCGTATAACCATACATTTCTATATTGGAGGAATCCTTGAGATGTTCCTTGATGAATTGCATGGCTTTTTCATCCGAACACTTTTTTCTTGCACCCTTTCCACTAATATTTTCGCAACCCTTGAAACAAGGCAATCTGTTTTCCGTTGGAGCTAGGGAATCGGGATTGGAAATAATTTGAAAATCAGAAACCGATTCCGGACTTAATCCTAATAAGCAATTCTGGTTTAGTACCAAGAACGAATAGAATAACAATAAATATTTCATAGCTGTTGTTTTTTGTAAAAGAATTTATTCTACGATTATTTCCAGAAAACCTTTTTTAAAATCAAAATTATAAAAATAAAGTTTGTCTCCGGTTTTAATGGTTTTGAGTATTTTCTTTTTTGTAGAAGAGTTTTTGAGATTGAATATAATAGGCATTTTTTTTCCTTTCATCCCAAGACTAATATAATATTGGCTATGGTAATCATCTTTTCCATTATATTTTAATTGGATGGGCATTCCTTTTACTTTATGAGAAAATAATTCTTTTACTAGATTTAAGTCCATTGTAGCTTTGGAAAAATAACCTTTATCATCTTTATTTGTTAGACCCGTAAAACTATTTCCTGACCATTTTATATCAGCAGGATAAGTATCATATAATTTGAATTTTACAGGAAGAGTGAATTGTACACTCACCGGTTTTCCCTCAGATATTCCAGGATTCCAGTTCGGCATTTTATTAATGATCCTCAAAGCTTCTTCTCCCGTGCCTCCTCCCGGATTTTTTAGGATTTCAGCTTTACTGATTTCACCATTAGCTTCAATGATGAATTTGACAACTGCCATTCCTTCAATGTCATTTTTTCTGGCATCTTCAGGATAAATTATATTCTCATTAATGTATTCAATAATCTTTTTATCGGAACATTTTTTTCTTTCACTGCTATCTCCAATGTCTTCACAACCCTTGAAACAAGGCATGAATTCCACTATGGTCTGATAATCATTTTGTTTGGGTGGTAAGGAATCCATCTCTGCCATTCCGATTTTTTCGAAAAAATATTCTGTGGCAAAAATAGAATTGGATAATAAAAAAGAAAACCCGATAATTAGAATAATAAATCTCATTAAAAATATTTATGTCCTCAAATAATCACCAATATAAATCATTTGCTCCAAAATATTTTTTATTTAACACAAAAAAACTGCTACCCGGCACAGGTAGCAGTTAATGTAAAAAAGCATCAACCTTTTTTTATGGTTCTTAATTCGTGGATAAAGTCTAATCTCTACTCTTCAGAGTCCTCATCGTCTTTAAGTTTGAATTTTAAAAGATTAAGAACTCCACTCTTATTTTCCATCTTTGCTTTAGGGGAGAGTATGCGAAGTATTTTTGAAATAAATTGCTAGTGAGTAATATAACCTGTTATAGTTTTTTTATCAGGGTCGGGAAATGTAATCGTATAAAAGTAAGTTCCTT
>JAHDHJ010000155.1 GCA_020631375.1 Saprospiraceae bacterium
CGGTTTTGTTTTAGGAATAAAATAGATTGGATTGTTCTCCTCCTCCATGTATAAAACGTCGGATTTCGGCAGCAGTATCATCCGGTTCTTCTTCCATAGGCAGATGTCCAACACTTTCGTAAATTACCAGCCTTGCTTTTGGAATCAGATTCAGAAAACGATGGGCATTCTCTAGTGGAATCCACTTATCGTCTTCTCCCCAAAGAATTAAGGTTGGCACTCTTATATTTGAAAGTCTATGTGTATTGTCTTTGTAGGTCGTTTTATTTACCATGATTAGGAACGCATCCGGATTCCCCTCTCTCGAAAACAATTCAAAATAGCGGTCAATTAGCTCCGTAGTTATTTTTTCTTCATTCGAATAAACCTGTCTAACAAATTGTTCTAACAAATTCCTCCTCACAACCATGCGGACTACTTTATTGGCGAAAGGAGTTCTCGCCATTTTGAAAGGGAGCGGAATGCTATCCTTGTCTAAAAATCCGGCAGCATCCATAAGTAGCAACTTTCTTAGACGACTAGGATATTTCAAAGCAAATTCCCATGCTATCCAAGCTCCTAGTGAGCTTCCGCACAATACGCACCTATCTATTCTTAGTACATCAAGAAGCCCTCTAAGTATTTTTAGCTGAGCTTCCATTGAATAATCATCCGAAGAATGCTTCCCTGTGAGACCAAAGCCCAATAAATCATATCGGACAATTCTGAATTCGTTTTTCAAAATCTCAGTCCATTTATCGAAAGTATGGAGCGAAGAAAAAGCTCCATGTAATAGAACCATTGGATAACCGGTTCCCTCGTCCCGATAATGAACCATAGTCCCATCTAATACAACGAATCTAGAGTGTTCATTTGTGTATTTTACTAAAACTTCATCCATGAATACCATTCATTTTTGGGTGTATTCCATTTTGCCGTTCTACCATCAGCCTATTCTGTAAGTGTTTAGGAGTTGTCGCTCCTGCAGAGCGACAACATGAATTGTATCCTCATTTTTCCATCTTGGCGGAAAATTACAGAAAATAGTACGAGATATGAAATCATACCTTAAAGCCTAATAAAAAGTTGCGGACTTTTTCATCAAACTGTTCCTTGTCCCCATTGAGGAAACTCACTCTTGTAGGAAGCACATATATGGGCAAATTGTTTTCTTGGATGAATTCTTTATGCAACTCCAATCGGGCCGCATCTTTCTCTGTTGTTATGATGATTTTATTTTCTCCCTCCCATTCGGAAAATATTTGTTTCATTCTGGACAAATCATATTTTGAGAAAAAATGATGGTCTTCGAATTCCAAGCGTCGTACACGTTCTACTTTTGTATCCACATAATCCGATAGATAATCCGCATTTGCCAAAGCACAAAGAATTAGGACATTCATGTCTTTGTGAAATTCTAACTTTTCATCTCCAAATATTTTATAAGGTGTTTCATATTCATATTTGGAAAAATAAATTACCTGATGTGGCAACGGATTAATTTCTTCAACCAGCTCTCTTTTTTCTTTTTCAGAAACTATTTCCGGGCACTTGGAAACAATGATAATATCCGCTCTTCTATAAGCAGATTTCCACTCCCTTAATCGTCCGGAGGGCATCAGCCAATCCCTGGTGAATGGCAAGCGGTGTTGTGTCAATAAAATATTCAGTCCGGGTTGAACCGAACGGTGTTGGAAAGCGTCATCCAAAAGAATCGTTTGCAATTCTGGCTTTTCAGTCATCATTTGGGGAATCGCAAACATTCTATTTTCTGCTACAGCGACTGTTATTTCCGGAAATTTTTTAAAAAATTGGAGCGGTTCATCTCCTATCGTGCTTACCGTATCGGATGCTCCCGCAATTCTAAAACCCTTGGTTTTTCTTTTGTAGCCCCTACTCAATGTTGCCACATGCAAATAATCCTTTAATAATCGAATCAAATATTCAACATGTGGGGTCTTTCCTGCCCCTCCTACGGATAAATTACCAACAGATATGACAGGTAAATTAAACTCTACTCCTTTCAATAAATTTTTGGAGTAAAAAAAATTCCTCAAGCTAATGCCCAAACCATACAGTAGTGTAAAAGGGAGGAATAATATCCTTAAAAGCCAATTTTGCAATTACTTATTCTTTTAGTTTCTAAATGTCTTTGCTTATCACTACAATTAAGAAAGGATAAAAGTTGGCATGTTTTTTATTAAACATATTAATAATGTAATGTGTTTCGCATGACAAAAACTGCCTTAACCTTTTCATTTACAATAACAAAGTAGCAGGTTTGGTCGTTTTATGGTAACTTTGTCCCACAATTTTAGATTTTATTATCAAAATGAATAAGAAAACACTAATTATAATACTGATATCTTTTTTATCCATTGGAACTTATGCCCAACAAGGATGGGAAGTGGGTGGATGGTTAGGGGTATCACATTATTTTGGAGATTTGAACACCCGCTTCGATGTTTTGCATCCCGGTCCAGCTGGTGGTATAATTGGTCGATATAATTTCAACAATAGACTTTGCTTACGTTTTGGTGCTAATTATGGTTATATCGGTGCGGATGATGCCAATAGTAAAAATTCTTTTGAACAAAGAAGGAATTTGAATTTCAATTCCCATATCATAGAGGGACTCGCCCAATTCGAATTTAACTTTTTGCCATATACACATGGAAGTCGAGATGAATATTTCACTCCATATATTTTTGCCGGTTTTTCTGTTTTCCATTATAACCCCAAAACGAAGTACGAAGGAGAATGGATTAAACTACAGACAATGGGAACTGAGGGACAATTCAAAGGAGAAGAATATTTCCTTACCCAACCAGCCCTAGTTTATGGCTTGGGAATGAAATGGGATTTGACAAAAGTCTGGAGTCTCAATGTAGAATTGAGTGCTAGGTATTTGTTTACGGATTATATTGATGATGTGAGTTCTGTTTATCCTGAAAAAGATGATTTGGAATCCTTAAGGGGAGAGTTGGCGGTTCTTTTATCCGATCGTTCATTACCCGATAATGAGGGTTTACTTATCGGTCAACCCGGCAGACAAAGGGGAGATGATTCGAATCATGATTTCTTCACATTCTTTAGCATTGGTGTTGTTCACTATTTTGGCAACCTTAAATGTCCTCGGTTTTAAAATTTAAAATTCTTCAAGGTTAGAACAAATCTATTTGGTTTTCAATCTTGGCTTCACTTTCATTTCCTTGCTCTATGGATTTCGGCATTTCATCAGGCAAGACCCTCTTGATTATACGCATCTTGTGCGTATATTTATTTTTTTCTTCATTGAATATTCCGAAATGATCTAATTTGTCAATCCTGACTTTTCCCGAGGCGTGTATTATTTTATTTTCAGGTAAGACAATGCCTACATGGGCAATCCTTTTGGCTCTATTTTCAAAAAATGCCAAATCTCCCGGTTGTGCCATTTCCACAAAATCAATATTCCTGCCCTGTCCTACTTGTTGGGAGGCATCCCTCAAAAGTTTCACTCCTATCATTTTGAAAACCATTTGGGTAAGACCGGAACAATCAATACCAAAGGGAGAACGTCCGCCCCACATATATGGTGCGTTCAGATATTTTCTGGCAATTTTCAATAAAATCCCTAAGCTGGGGTTACTTGTCATAGGAGAAATGGCTTGTCCATTAAAAATGAATTCCGTTTCGCCCAATTTCAGTCTCATCCCATCATATTCAGGTAGGCTTGAACCCATGAGGACGGGTAGGAAATGGTCGTCCGCCATAATCCCTTGTGCCAATTCCAAACTATAACTAGGGTCTTCCTTACTTCTTTCTAGTTCAGAAGGAGTGATTTGTTTGAGTAATTTATGGTCTGTCCATCCTTGGTATTTGTCCCAAGTACATTTAATTTTTCTCCAAGTTCCTTTTTTTTCAAGAACCTCTACCGTTTCTCCAAATAGGAGCTGGGAAACCATCTCACTTTTATCGGAAGAAGAACTTCTGATAGGAGCAACACTAACTTGACAAATACAGATTTCCATACGTTTAAGTTAAAGGAACAACGCAAAAATAGGCATACAAGTAATAATAATACTCGTTATTAGTTATAATATTGCTTTTTATTCCATAAAAATTTAATAGTTTGCCCAATGGTATGCCTAGCTTGGTTTTATTTTTGCTAGTAAATATTATAAAAATGCATAATCCAAGCTTTAATTTTTAAGGATTAAAACATTATTATACTTTGGGATACCACCACAAGTTAGTTTTATCTCAAAATCTATCTTAATTTCGCATTGCAAAATAAACACTTGAAATGAAACACATTTCACTATTTATATTTTTCTTTTTAGTAACTGCTACCTGTTTTGCACAGGATAAGCATTTTTCCCAGTTCTATGCTTCGCCAATTACTGTCAATCCTGCATTGTCAGGAGCATTCGATGGAAAGTATAGAGTAGGCATGGTTTATAGAGATCAATGGCGGGGAGCATTGGACAATCCTTTTGTTACCTTTGCTGCCTCCTTGGATTTGCGATTCGATATTGGAAAAAGACGGGTTTTCAGGGATGCTGTTTCCGGAGGAATCGTTTTCTTTACCGATAGGGTTGGTGGTATTGATTTCAATACCAACCAAATGGCACTTGTGGGTGCATACCACAAAGCATTGGACAGAAGGAGTACCCAATATTTATCCGCTGGAATAAAACTTGGGTTTACCCAAAGAAACCTCAATTTTGAACAATTGTCTTTCCATGACCAATTCAATGGTGTGGATGCTTTCTCTAATCCTACCGGAGAAGATTTATCTGCGAATAATTTTTCCTATGTAGATATGGCTACGGGAATTTATTATACCATAACCCCCGCTCGACAAACGAGTTATTATGCGGGTGTTGCCTTGCATCATTTCAATGTTCCCAATGCTTCCTTTTCCCAAGAAGAGGGAGATCCGAAAAACACACTCTATATGAAAACGATAGTGCATTTAGGTGCTCGGTTTCCCATAGGAGAAGATAAGCAGATTTTTCCAAGGGTCATGATGAGTTCCCAGGGACCCCACTTACAATTAGACGCAGGAATGAATCTTAGAATGGCTTTGAGTGATTATAATAGCATGGCTCTCCATATAGGTGCTTGGTTACGTCCAGTTAAAAATACTTCCGGAATGAATTTGGATGCTATCATTGCTATGGTCGGCGTTGAAATGAAAAATGTCCTCTTCGGACTGAGTTATGACTCCAATATAAATAGCATTGCCAATTATGGCAAAATGCATGGTGCTTTCGAATTGTCAATTATGTATCTCGGCGAATATGAAAATGAGACTATTCTTTGTCCTACTTTCTAGTTTTCCTCTTTCTTATTATCATAAATCGGGCTTGATTATAAACAAAGCTGTATTACATTTGTATTATTAAGCAATTGTATATGATTAGACCGCCATTATTATCTGGTGGTTTAATAGAACATTATTAATCACTTCTTTTTGAATTAAAATCAATTTTCTATCATGAAAAAATATTTCATTCTTTTTCTTCTGCCTTTGGCTCTATTCGCTTGTACTCCGAAAACTGCTACTACAGGAGAAACACCCAAACCAACAAATACCGAATTTGATGCGACTCCTCCAGGAGAAATCAAATGGACTGGTTCTGGTGGCAGATCTTTTACGGGAACGTTTGATCGTTGGAAATTCAACAAATTAGAAGTTCCAAAAAATGATTTCACGAAAGTGGAAGCGGAAATCGCCGTTGACATATCTTCTGTGAATGTGAATCCTGATGGTTTGGAAAACCACCTTAGAGAGCATGATTATTTGGATGCCAAAGGGCATCCGGTAGCCATTGTAAAATTCAAAGGGGCAATCCCAATGAAAGATGGTGCGTTCTTAGCCAAGTCAACAGTTTCATTGAAAGGTGCGGAAAGCGAAGTTCCTATTACATTTTATGTTACGGGTTCTGATGTGAGAGGAACTGCAACTTTGTTCAGAAAATCACATAAAGTAGGTGATGAAGATGGCGGGGTGAAGAATGAAGTTCCTATTGAATTTTCATTTAAAATGCCTAAATAAAAAAGAAAAGGTGGTCGGAATTCCGACCACCTTTTCAGTATTAGTATTGTAATGTTAAGCATTACAACAAACTTTTGAAATAAGCCTCAAACTCACTTAAGGTCATCGTTCCCTTATCTCCGTCTCCTTGTTTCCTAACAGACATTTTTCCCTCTTCGGCTTCCTTTTCTCCTACTATTAGCATCAAAGGAACCTTCTTCACTTCGGCATCCCGAATTTTACGACCTATTTTTTCATTCCTTGTATCTACGAATCCACGAATATCTTTTGCTGCCAATTGATTGGACAATTCATTAGCATAATCATTGAATTTCTCGCTGATAGGCAAAATCGCAAACTGTTCCGGCTGTAGCCAAAGCGGGAATTTACCAGCACAATGTTCAGTCAAGACACCAATGAATCGCTCCATAGAACCGAATGGTGCCCTATGAATCATTACGGGTCTATGTGGTGCATTATCTGCTCCAATATATTCCAATTCGAACCTTTCCGGTAGATTATAATCCACTTGGATAGTTCCCAGTTGCCAAGAACGCCCCAAGGCATCCTTTACCATGAAATCCAGTTTAGGACCATAGAATGCCGCTTCGCCCAATTCTGTCACTGTTTCCAAACCGACATCCTTGGTGGCTTCGATAATCGCACTTTCTGCCATTTCCCACACTTCATCGGAACCGATATACTTCTCCTTGTTCTCGGGATCCCTCAAAGAAATTTGAGCTGTATAATTATCAAAGCCCAATTTTTCCAATACATGGGTTGTCAGCTCCAAAACGCCTAGGAATTCTTCTTTCAGTTGTTCCGGCATACAAAACAAGTGGGCATCATCCTGGGTGAATCCCCTCACACGGGTCAAACCATGTAATTCTCCTGTTTGTTCGTAGCGATATACTGTACCGAACTCGGCTATTCGCAATGGTAAATCCTTATAGGATCTAGGCTTATGCCCAAATATTTCACAGTGGTGAGGACAATTCATTGGTTTCAACAGAAACATTTCCCCCTCCCTTGGCGTATGGATAGGTTGGAAACTGTCTTCGCCATATTTATCCCAATGCCCGGATGTTTCGTATAATTCTTTTTTTCCAATATGTGGAGTGATAACGGGTTGGTAACCTCTTTTGATTTGTTCTTCTTTTAAGAAATTTTCCAAACGGCTTCTTAGTGCAGTACCTTTCGGCAACCAAATGGGAAGTCCGGCCCCTACTTTTTCGGAAAACATGAACAATTCCAATTCCTTTCCCAATTTCCTATGATCCCGTTTTTTGGCTTCTTCCAATAATTCGAGATATTCTTTCAATTCCTTTGCCTTAGGAAAAGAAACACCATACAATCTTGTCAATTGTTTTCTCGAATCATCTCCCCGCCAAAACGCACCGGCCACTTTCATTAATTTAATTGCCTTGATACTTCCTGTATTCGGAATATGCGGACCTCTACATAAATCTACGAATCCCCCTTGTTCATAAAAGGTAATCGTTCCATCTTCCAAATCCTCCAAGAGTTCCAATTTGTATTCGTCTCCTTTTTCTTCAAAATAAGAAACTGCATCCGCCTTGGAAATATCCTTCCGGACATAATCATTCTTCTGTCTAGCCAATTCCAACATCTTCTGCTCAATCTTGGAAAAATCATTAGAAGACAAGGTTCTATCTCCTAAATCAATATCATAATAGAAGCCATTTTCAATAGACGGTCCTATTCCCAACTTCACTCCCGGATACAAGGCTTCCAGTGCCTCTGCCATCAAATGTGCGGTAGAATGCCAGAACGTGGTCTTCCCATCATGGTCTCTGAATGTTAGTAATTGGACTGTTGAGTCCTTTTCTATTGGGCGGTTGGAATCCCAAACTTCTCCATTGACCTTGGCGGCAATTACATTTCTTGCCAAACCTTCGCTAATAGATCTTGCGATGTCATGAGAGTTTGTTCCTTTTTCATACTCCCTCACGGAGCCATCTGGTAGGGTAATGTTTATCATCATTACTCGTTTAATTAAGTACTTGGTTTGCTATCATCATATCCAAACAGTATTCAAGTACCTTGTTATTGAATATCACTGCAATACGAGAGCAGCGATTTATACAAGTCGCAAATATGGGGTTTTTCGCATTTAAATGCGAGTATTGCTATGTACAAAAAACAAAACGGCTTAAGCCATGTTAAGAGCTAAGCCGTTTTATAAGAAAATAGTTCCTTTTCTTTAAACCCTTATTTCTGTTTTTTGAAAGCTCCTTTTTTCCAAGCCTTTATAAAGTCTCTCCAAGCCAATGGGTCAAAAATCCTCATCGGTTTGATCTGACCTGAAGAATAATAGCTCTTGGCTTGTTGCCTTAAATAATAATCACTATTCTCATTCCCATCCATTGGGGTCACTTTTGCTATTGCAGCAATGAGATTCTTGTCCAAATTCTTCTCTGCATTACTCACCAAACCGTCCTCTACATTCATAGCTAGGAATTCCAATTTGAAATGATCCTTACTTGGCCAGGGAAAAACGATGGTTTCCGGAAGATTGATTGTATCTGTAGTCATCAATTGAACCAATGAATACCGAGGTTCGGTCAAAGTATCCGGAATGACAAATTTTACCGTTTTATATCCTACTCCTGAGAATGTTATTTCCTCTCCTTCTTCCACCACGATGGAAAAGAATCCCTCCCAATCCGTATAGACCCCTCTGGTACTTCCCTCTACTGCTACCGCAATAAAAGGGATTGGTTCTAATTCTTCTCCTCCTCCATCCAAAACCACCCCAGAAAATTGGATTATTTTTGTAGAATCAAGGACTTCCTCTTGTGCCGTAACTTGCAATGAAATCAGCAAACACAATATTATACTTGTAAAGATTGATTTTTTCAAAATGATATTTTTTTCAATTATAATACAAAATTAGAGATTAAGTCGCTCTAATCCAATTCAATAACAATACAATAGTACCTTTGTAGGGTTAAATGGTTGTTTTAAGCCAGAAAAACGGTAAAATATTAACGGATTCTTAACCATACTTACCCTATGACAGAATTTAAAGATCAACTTATTTATGGAAAGCACCCACTTTGGGATGCTATAAAATCAGGACAAGCTATAGATAAGGTCTGGTTGCAAATTGGAATGAAAGGAGAATATGTAACTGATATGAGGGAACTCTGTAAGGAAAAAAATATTCCCATACAGATGGTTCCTAAGGAAAAGCTAAACAAACTTATCAGGGAAAACCACCAAGGGGCCATAGCTTTTGTTTCTATGGTAGATTATTACAAACTGGAAGATGTCCTACCCCAAATTTATGAACGGAATGAAATGCCTTTGATATTGGTACTGGATGGAGTGACGGATGTACGGAATTTTGGGGCAATAGCCCGTTCTGCAGAATGCTTGGGCGCCAATGCAATTGTCATAGGAAAGAAAAACGCTGCAAGGATTAATGCTGAAGCAATGAAAACTTCTGCAGGTGCCTTGACAAAAATTCCTATTTGTAGAGAAAATAGCCCTATGGCAGCAGTGGAATTCTTACAATTATCAGGTGTCCAAGTTGCTGCAAGCGATTTAAAAGCGGAAAAAAACATTTCGGAAATAGATTTTACGGGCCCTACCGCGATACTTGTAGGTTCGGAGGGAAGAGGCGTTCATTATACATTGGCTGAAATGTCCGATTTACGATTTATCATTCCACAAAGTGGCTTTACGGATTCCTTAAATGTCTCTGTAGCTACCGGAATCATACTTTATGAAATCGCTAGACAAAGAACTTAGCATAATAAAGCCTAATTCATTTGCAAAATGTTATTTCTAATCTGACTTAATTTGTATTTTCGCACCAAGAGTATTGCTAATCAAAAATACTTAAGCAAAGTTGTGTATAATCCATTCGGCATTATGACAATGAAACGAAACCAATACACGTTAATACTCACATCATAATAATACGAAGTTAAATATTGAGACATCTAATTCCTCATTTCATCACAGAGAAAGTCCAAGCCAAAGAAACAGATGGTCGCTTCATGGCATACACCATGTTTTTAGACATGTCCGGCTTTACGAATTTAACGGAACACCTGTTCAAAGAGGCTGGTCACGAGGGAGCAGAATTGATGTCGGATATCATGAATGGAATATTTTCTCCACTTGTAGAAATCGTATATAAAAAAGGAGGGTTCATTCCTTATTTTGCCGGAGATGCCTTTACGGCAATATTCCCAAAAGAAAAGTCTGACATAGTAGCAGAAGATTTAGCTGATACTTCTCTTGAAATCCAAAAGATTTTTTCCAAAAGAAATGAATGGCACAAAGGGAAGGAGTTTCCTATCCGTTTAAAAATAGGTCTGTCTTATGGAATCGTGGAATGGGGTATTATAGGATTGGAAC
>JAHDHJ010000156.1:0-7719 GCA_020631375.1 Saprospiraceae bacterium
ATAAAGGAATAGGTACGATGTCGTTAGAAGAATTTAGAACAGATATGAATTCATCTATAGCTCCGTTAAAATTGTGGTTTGAGAAAAAAATAGATGGTTTGCCTTCTTTAAAGAAACCAAACCATCCGTAATAGGGATTATTTTTTGAATACAAGTGTTTCTATAGTTGATCCAGCTTTGGCAGTAAGAGTATATGTGTCTGAAGACAATACATCCTTGTTCACTATGATTATAGCATCTCCCACAAAAGGCTTATTAAACACAATGCGTCCAGAGCTGTTAACTACTTTTACAAAACCAGCATTGCCGGCATTATCCGTAACGGTTACTCGGATGTTGTGTACTCCTTGTTCAATTTCAATGGTTCCCCCATTAAAAAATCGCTCCACTCCCACCTCACTCTTAACGATTCCGGATTTAGCGGTAATACTACCGAAAGAAATAAAAATAACTGCAAAAAAAACAATTAAATGTCTCATGATAAAAATGTTTAAAAAGGTTATAAAAAGGCATGCCGATCCCATACGTCTTGAGACGACATACTAGTTGTTGTTCGAAAAAAAACATTAATAAAAAGTCTTGGGAATGAATAGCTGTTTTTGGTTCATTCCATAAATTGTAAATTTATTTAAGCCATGCTTTTTGAATAAAATCGTTGTTATTATTTTATTCATTTTTAATAAATGAATAAAATAAATTCAATAGACCTTATCCATTCGTAAAAACAAATACGATAAGTAGAAAAAACAAATCTTAAATCAAAAAAGAATATGGTTAATCCTTAATTAATTTTCCAGTATTAAATAAAAATGAAATTGACACACTTTCGTGTGGGCACGCAGAAATGCGTAGAAGATTTAGTTGCTTCATAATTAAGAATTTTTTGTTGTTGTTATATTTAATATTTAATTCTGTGGGATAGAATTAAATGTTTTTAGTTGTACCCTTATAAACGAAGAATAATTAAATTTAGTTTCAAATAAGTCACATTTTTTATTTATTTTAAATTTTTATTAACGAAAAAAGGCATTGCTATCAGCAATGCCTTTTTTTAATTTAGGAATTAACAATGGAATAATTATTTTAATTTAACCCATATTCCCGTAGGCAATAAAATAAGGATTCAATAAATTCTCCTTATTATATTCCAATGGTCTTTTTGTTTCATGATTAATTACACTGCCACCGGCTTCAGTCAATACGACATGGGCTGCTCCCGTATCCCATTCCATAGTAGGAGCCAATCTAGGATAAACATGTGCCCCGCCTCTGGCAAGGATTAGGAATTTTAAAGAACTTCCTTTGGGAACAATAACGGGCTGGTTCAAAGCATTCACGAATGCTTCCGTATCTTCATTCAAATGTGAACGGGATGCCACTACGCCCAAACCCTCGTCAGTAAGTCCAAAGGCAGGAGCTTCGAGTTTTGTCGTTTCTCCATTTTTCTCCATGTAAGAACCACCATTTTTCCATGCGTAATACATTTCTCCCAAAACAGGGGCAAATACAACCCCCAATACGGGTTTCCCATTATGGATAAGTGCAATATTTACGGTAAATTCTCCATTTCTTTTGATGAATTCCTTGGTTCCGTCCAAAGGATCGACCAACCAACTATAAGTGTAAGCCTTTCTTTGTTCATAAGGTGTCACCTTATTTTCTTCGGAAACTATAGGGAACTGAACATCCAGTTCTTCCAAGCCTTTACAGATAATGTCATTACCCGTTTTGTCGGCAATGGTGAGAGGAGATTCATCTCCTTTCGTTTCCACTTGGAAATCATCTTTTCCATAAATCACCATGATGGCATCGCCTGCATCTCTGGCAATTTTACATACTTCTACTGCTAATGCTTTCAAATCCATATTCATTGATTACTTTTGTTCTTACAAAAGTAATCAATATTTATACTTTACTTGAACATTAATTTCAAATACTTAGAATGAGTAAAATACTAGTAACCGGAGGTTGTGGGTATATAGGCAGCCACACCGTAGTAGATTTAACAGATCATGGGTTTAACGCGATTAGTGCGGATGATTTCTCTAATTCACACCAGAAAATGGTGGATGGGATTTCGAGTCTTATCAATAAGAAGCATGTCAATTATGAGGTGAACCTTTGTGATATGGAAGCCACGGAAAGGATATTCAAAGAAAATCCGGACATTGAGGCAGTTATCCATTTTGCTGCCCATATCTACGTTCCGGAATCTGTGGAAAATCCTATCAAGTATTATAGGAACAATCTCAATAATCTATTGAATGTAATGGAATGTTGCAAAAGGTATGGCGTAGATAACCTTATTTTTTCTTCTTCCTGTGCCGTTTACGGCAATACAAAAGAACTTCCGGTAACAGAAAGCACCCCCTTTGGCGAAGCAGAATGTCCTTATGCCAGAACCAAGCAGATGGGAGAGCAAATCATTCGGGATTTTTGCTTGGCGAATCCGAAATTCAATGCCGTATTATTAAGGTATTTTAATCCTGCGGGTTCTCACGAAAGTTCCAAAATTGGCGAAGCACCAATTTTGGAAAACACACACCTCGTCCCCATACTAACGGAAGTTGCTATCGGACATAGGAAAAGCATGACCGTTTTCGGAACGGATTATCCGACAAGGGACGGAAGTTGCGTAAGGGATTTTATCCATGTAATGGATTTGGCACATGCACATACCAAGGCAGTAGAATATTTATTGCAAAAAAAGAATGAAACGAATTGTGATGTATTTAATTTGGGAATAGGTGATGGAGTTACAGTATTGGAAGCAATAAATGCATTCGAAAAAATAAATGGAATTAAATTGAATTACTCTCTAGGAGAAAGAAGAGCAGGGGATGTGGCGGCCATTTATGCGGACACCAGCAAATCAAAAAATAAATTAGGCTGGACGCCTAAAAGAAATATTGAGGACATTGTAAAGTCAGCTTGGGATTGGGAACGGAATAAATCTTGGTTAACGGAATAAATTTATGCAAAAAATAATTTTATATGATTACAAAGGAAGGGACATTTGAATAAATGTCACAGCAATAAAAGAAAGCTTTGGAGGAAATTATGCTTTTTCATCTTTCAAGGATTTTCTGAAAGAAAACCAGATCAAATTCCAAGAATTCTATTGGAGATGAAATAACAACATTACAAAGAATAAAAAGAAAACGTATTTTTACGATTATAAAAATTTGTCTATTATGAAATTTTTCCAAACGGTTTTTATCCTTTTATTTTCAATTGCCATTTCTGCACAAAGTAGTATTGAAGAATATTTAAATAATATTCCGGATATCAAATATAAAAGAATAGAAGCCGCACAAACTGGTTTTGCAACTTTCGAACTACAAGTCAGACAACCCATAGATCATAAAAATCCGAATATCGGTTTTTTTACCCAAAAAGTTTATTTGAATCATAAAGGTTTTGATGAAATTACAGTCATCGCCACAGAGGGTTATTCTATGGATCGTAACAGAATGTACGAACCTACATATTTGCTCAAGGCAAACCAAGTGGAAGTGGAACATCGGTTTTTCGGGAAATCAATTCCGAAAAATAAAGATTGGAAATATTTAACCTTGGAACAAGCCACTGCGGATTTGCATAATATCAGATCCCTTTTAGGAGCAATTTATAAAAACGATTGGGTTTCCACAGGGATCAGCAAAGGTGGGCAAACCACAATTGCCTATCGTTATTTTTATCCGAATGATGTTACGGTTTCGATGCCTTATGTCGCGCCATTGAATAATGATATTGAAGATAAAAGAATTTATAAATTCTTAAAAAAAGTAGGTACTCGCGAATGCAGGAAAGCCATTTATAATTATCAAAAAAAATTATTAAAGAATAAAAAGAAAATACTCCCTTTATTAAAATGGTATGTGAAAGGAGCGAATCAAAAATTTACTTATCATACCTTGGAACAAGCATTCGAATATGGAGTGTTGGAATATTCATTTTCTTTTTGGCAATATGGGACTAGCTGTTCTTCCATCCCTCCCAAGAATGCAAGTTTGGATGAAATGGTAGAACATTTTATTGATGTTGTAGGGGTTTCTTTTTATAATGATAAGGATGTTGAATTTTATGGACCGCATTATTATCAAGCTTCTACCCAGTTAGGATATTATGGTTTTGAAACCAAAAAATTCAGCAGATATATAAAGGCATTACCTGAAAATCCAAATGCTAGTTTTCCTCCTAATAAAATGACTTTAAAATACGATCCGACTTATAATAATAATGTAGCAGAATGGTTAGCAAAAGAGGGCGACCGATTTATTTATATTTATGGAGAAATAGATACTTGGTCTGCGACCAAAGTGCCTGAAAGTAAAAAAGTGGACGCAGGATGGTTTGTTTTAAAAGGCAGGCATCATGGTGATGCGAATATCCGCAGTTTTACTTCTGAAGAAAGAGCTAGGTTAATTAGGCTATTAGAAAAATGGCTGGGAATAGAAATTAAATCCTAATCTATAATTTCCGTAATTTATTAATACGATTCCAACAATGAAAGAAAAAATAAAATTCGGTTCACTCTGTGTGAAAAAAGAAAAATTCAAAGGAGATATTCGCCCTCATCAAATGCCATTATATGCGACATCCTCTTTTGAATTCGATAATATAAACCAAGGCATAGATATTTTTACTGGAAAGGAAAAAGGCTTGGTTTATGGAAGATATGCAAATCCGAATACTTCTGCCGTTGCGGAAAAAATAGCAAGGATGGAAATGTTTGGATTGAAAGGTGAAGCAAGTGCCTTATTGACAAGCTCCGGAATGTCTGCTATTTCGACATTAATGATGGGCATTTTAAATCAGGGAGATAAAATATTAACCCAAGGGAATTTGTATGGAGGAACGACAGAGTTCTTTTTAAAGACATTAGGTCGTTTGGGAATTGAAACTATTTTTACGGATTTGCAAAATCTGGAAAAAGTAGATGACATTATTAAAAAGGATAAAAAAATAAAAGCCATTTATTTTGAAACACCAGCTAATCCTACTTTGGCTTGTGTGGATATGGAAGCCTTGGCTAAAATTGCGAAAAAGCGGAAAATAAAAAGTATTATAGACAATACTTTTCCTACACCTTATTTACAACAACCATTTAAATATAATGTAGATTTTATTATACATTCAACTACCAAATATTTAAATGGTCATGGAAATTCTATTGCCGGAGTTATTGTCGGAAGGGATAAGGAATTAATGGAAACTAAAGTTTGGCAGACATTAAAATTAGCTGGGACGAATGCCAGTCCTTTTGAAGCATGGATTTTAGGGAATGGAATGAAAACACTAGAAGTCAGAATGGATAGGCATTGTGAAAACGCTCAAGCAATCGCCGAATATTTAGAAAAAAATAAAAAAGTAAAAAAGGTAAATTATAATGGATTAGTTTCCCATCCGGATCATGAATTAGCCAAAAAACAAATGAAAGGTTTTGGAGGAATGCTAAGCTTCGAATTAAAAGGCGGACTAAAAAAAGGAATTAAATTCATGAATAAAATAAAATTCTGTTCCCTTGCCCCTACACTCGGAGATGTTGATACACTAATTCTTCATCCCGCATCTTCTTCGCACATTAATGTAGCCAAAGAATTAAGAGAAAAAAACGGAATTACCGACGGACTAATCAGACTTTCCGTAGGCATAGAAAACAGCCAAGATATTATTGCAGACCTAGAACAGGCAATGCTTTGATTAGATGTTTAGATTTAGAGATACTTAGATTTTTATCCAAAAAAAGCACAAATTTGGCGAAGCCAAATTTGTGCTTAGTCATATCATAATATCATTGTCGATTCCACTCATTGGTTTTTTCATTTTCTGCTCTTTTGGGTCGTTCGTTGTAAGAGGGAAGTTATTCTCTCACTCCTTTGGAAATGGACTTATATTATTGTAGTAAAAAATATTTAAAATAATTAATTAACTTTGGAGAAGACTATATTATAGATAGATATGAAATCGGATTTTAAATATTCAATAATAGGAAGTACCATTGCATTTATTGTTGCTACAAGTTGTTGTTGGTTGCCTGCTTTGATTATAAGTTTGGGAGGAGCGAGTGGGCTGTTGGCATTCAGTGCAGGATTGGAAGAGTATAGTTTTGTTTTTATGATGTTGGGTTCCTTGCTTTTTGCACTTGGAGTTTATCAATATTATTTCAAAAACAAATCAATGGGAAAAGAGAAAGAAGCAATTTTAAATTCCAAAATTACTTGCCCAGAATGTAGCTATGAAAAAGAAGAAACCATGCCGACGGATGCATGTCAATATTTTTATGAATGTGAAAATTGTAAAACAATCCTAAAGCCACTTGAAAAAGATTGTTGTGTTTATTGTAGTTATGGAACGGTAGCTTGTCCTCCGATTCAGTTGGATAATAATTGTTGTTGATTTAAATAATTGTTATACTATAAAAACCTTTCTAAAAGTCAATGAAATCCTTCTGCCCCTTTTATAAATGGTATCATTGAATTTATCCGTTTTCCTTTTAGGAATTCCATGTTTCCAAAAATAACGGGATTCTCCTTTCATTACGATAAGACTTCTGGGTTCTAATAAAAAAGGAATTTTTACCTTATCTTTTTGAAATTCGATAAGGGTTGGAGTATTTAATGAAATAGAAACAATCGTGTCTTCAAAACAAGGTTCACAATCCGTATGTGGAGCGATGCCTTGTCCTGCTTCGTAATTATTAATTAATAATTGGTCGGGTAGGGAAGCGAAGATATTATCATCTACCAATCTTTGAGCAAGGACAGAACTCCATTCTGGAAGTTCTCCGATTTTCATAGAGTAATCTATTTTCCTTGCACGGTAATCATATTGGAAACCATAATGTTGGGTCCATCGTTTGATATCTGTTTGCCAAGGGGAATTATTTATTTCCTTGAAGAATACTTTTTCTTCTTCTTCGGAAATATAATTTTGAAAGTAAGAAAGCCCACTTATTTTCTTTGCGTTTTCTTGGTTCGTTTTTGTAGGGGAGTTTTGGAAAAATGATAGTTGTGTATCCATGAATTTTTAACGGAAAGAATAAATAAAAAGTTCAATTTTAGATAACTAGTTATTTAGGTTTGGAGAAAATTGGATAAATTTCCTATTTTTATGAAAACGAATAAGCAAATAAAATAAATTCCAAAATACAATGAAAAATAATAATATGAATAAAGTCTGCTTCACCTTTTTATTATTTTTCTTTTTGTCTTGTTCTGCGGTTAAAAACCCTCCGAAGGCAAGCGAACCGTCCGACTCTGATGAGAGGTTAGTAAAACAATTTAAAATTAGTTTCTTTCAACGTTGCTTAGCAACAAAGAGTCCTTGTCTAAAAGAATTTTTTATGGGAGACGGAAGTGTTGCTTCCGATTATCCCCTTGGGATAATTAATTATAGAAGAATAGATTCATTAGCAAAAATAATCAAGGAGGAAATTCATGCGGATAGTGTGAATTGGACAAACGAAATTTGTAAGGATTGTCCTGAAGATGTGCTAGATAGATTTAGGGCTAATGGAATGATCGGAAAGAGTACATTAAGGTTTTGTCTTGATTATTATACGAGTAATGAATTGGATTCGATTGCTAGGGCGAGTATTAATGGAATGTATAAGTTTGAATAAAAATAGGAGATTGATGTTTTATATTCCTTAGCGCTTCCTGTACTTTTGTCTTGACACAAAAGTACCAAAAGTCAAGGCTGTATTCAGTTTTT
>JAHDHJ010000156.1:7819-10253 GCA_020631375.1 Saprospiraceae bacterium
ATTTTTAACGCTTTTTTCATCCTGCCTTCACTAAACTGAATAATGCCGTTTTATTTCCTGTTTTTCAGAGGAATTAGGATAGAGGTATATTTGAAATTTCCGTTCATCGACCTTATGGATTTTAGTTCAAAAAGTGCTAAAAACCCGTTAAGAACTGCATACTGTTCGAGCTGATTCCTTACCCAATTAAAAAGAGATGATGCGATGTAGATGATGAATCCAAAAGTGGAAGCCGCTATAAAAGCGAGTTTAGGCAGTTTAGGGTTTTGAGTGCTTTTTGAGCGTTAAAAAATACATCAGGTCTAGATTTTTTTGGTACTTTTTTCATCAATGGAAAAAAGTACGGAAGCCTAAGAAAAGAAACAAAGTAAAGGTGCTGCATAGCACTAAATGATAATTATAATAGAATTTTCCACGTCTTCATATTCCTTAGTGCTTTCTGTACTTTTGTCTTGACACAAAAGTACCAAAAGTCAAGGCTGTATTCAGTTTTTAACGCTCCGTCATAACGAAAAAAGCTAAATCAAATAAACTCACTTACACGATATTTTTCACTTATAGGACATCGCTTACTACACTTCATTTTTCTAGTCGAATGAATTACCTGTTCATACAGTATTTGATTTTTAACGCTTTTTTCATCCTGCCTTCACTAAACTGAATAATGCCGTTTTATTCGTTGCTTTTAGGGCTTGGAATGATTATGATTAACGGATAAAAACAAAAGCATTAATTCGGGCGAAGCCCGAATTAATGCTTTTACTTGAGAATTGTCTAAAAATCTCTAGATCTAGAAATCTAATCATCTATTTTAACCCCAAACATTCCACCAATCAGATTCTTCATCTACCCTTGGAATTTTATTCACTTTCGTTTTTTTATTTTCCTCTTTTACGGCGATGGTTTCACTTTTTTCAACTTTTACTTTAGCAAAAGATGCTGCTGATCTTTTTATTTGGGGATCGCTGAATAAAATTTTTACTTTTTCCATAAACTTATTCCCTTTTTCAGGATCGACCATTCTTACGAAATTAGCAAAACCATAAATCGAATTTAATGGGCTTCCTGTCCCCCAATTAATTCCCTCTACACTTTTCGTTTTTTCTATTTTATGTAAAATGGATCTGAAGTTTTTTAACTTTCTACGAGGAACGGATAATTTTTCGTTCACGACAATTCCGGTGACTTCTTTTTTTCCTCCTTTTCTCATAATGTGAACTTTGTCAGGATGAATAAAAAAGTTCTCATCCGCAACAATCATTTTTATTTGCCACATTAATTTTTTAAATGCCTCCTCATTGTCTCCCTTATCTCTGGAAAAAGTCATGTCGTCAGCATAACGGGAATAAGTGAAACCCCATTTTTCGGCGGTTCCTAACATTCTTTTATCCATGTGATGGCAAATGATATTGGTAATGGCGGGACTGGTCGGAGCGCCTTGTGGCAAATGCCTTTCACCTTTGGCTACATAATATATTTCACCATCTAATTCTACTTGGTCAATTTCCGGTTCGGAACATAACAATGCAAAGATTATAGCAATTTGTTGGGAATAACCCATGGCTCGGAAAACACCTTTTATTCTTTTATAAGTAATAGTAGGAAAGAAGTTCTTTAAATCAATGTTGACAATAAATTCTTTTCCTAAATGTGGTTTTGCATTTGTCAAAATAGATTTTGAGGGAACGAATCCATGGGCTTTTTCGTGGGTATTTAATTTATATAAAATGTTTTCGAGTATCCAATATTGTGCATTTTTCAAATGCGTCATGGGTGCGGAAATAATCCGTACTCCACCGGACTTTTTGGGAATGGAAAATCGGGTATAATGTGTGGTAGTCGATACATTTCTAGTGAAAGCTAAAAACCTTAATTTTGGAATAGTCAGATTCATTGCTTCTGCCAAAGCAGATATATTATCGAAAACAGGAAGTCCGAGACTTTTTAATTTTTCAATGTCATTTTCCTTGTCATTTAATCCTTTGGAAAAATTCTTTCCTAGATAAATAATATCATTTTCTTTTTTCTCTTTCCAAGCTTCCGCTTTTTCTATTCTTATTCTTTCCCTTCTGATTTTTGTTTCTTCCCGCTTGGCTTTGGCTTCCTCCATTCTTTTTTTCCTCATTTCCTTGAGGAGTTTTTCCTTGTTTTGCCAAACCCGCTTTTTCCTAAGTAATTCCTGCAGCTCCTTATATAATTTGCCACTCTTTTTTATTAATTCTTCAGATTCTTTAGGAAGTCCTTCTCCTGTATTCCAAAATCCAAGTCTATTCATTTCATTCAAAATGAATTCCTGTTTGGATGTCTGTCGAATTAAATCGTACAATTCCTGTCTGGTACGTGGTTGTTGGTCAGCCATAAAAATGAATTGAATATTATACTGAAAATTAAATGGTTTTCGGATTGTCAGAAATTCGTAGCTACTGAACATCAG
>JAHDHJ010000157.1 GCA_020631375.1 Saprospiraceae bacterium
ATTTTGTAACTCCGCTTGGAATTTAAATCCACTTATTGAAATAAATAAAAATCTGCCGGATTATTTTTTAGAAAATCAACAGCTCCTTTTATATTTTTTTCAACATTCTCTTTTGGTGCTCTTACCATTTTTCCTTTGGAAGTGAGGAAACCTCCATTGTCATAAAAAAAATCGGATTCCTCTCCCAAACCACCATAACCGACATTCCAAATAATAAAGGAAAGATCTGTACTATCGGAAATGGTTTCTATTTTCTGTGCCTTATCAATATCCAATGCCAAAACTTCCTCCGGTTGGAAATCCGTCATCGTACCATGAGCTATTGCAATAATAACGTAAAGAAGAGGAATGAGGATAAGGAAAAAAACAATTTTAAGAATTCGCTTTACAATTTTCATCTTGTTATGATTTTATATTCAAATATAATGAAAAAATGCGACAATGGAAGAATGCGATAATGCACACAACTAGGCAAAATGAAAAACCTAGCCGTGCGAGTGTGTTTGTTCACCTCGCATAAAGTCTAATTGGGGTGTTGTCAGGTGAACAAACCTGATAAGGCTGTATTTTTTTTATAAAAATGTTTGGTTGTCTGGCGATAATGTTTGAACCATTTCATCATTAAAGTAAATCAGCACCCTCACTTCCAACCAAAGAACCAATGGCAATACCCATGCCTCCCATCCTCACAGCAACCGCAATATTTTCAGAAGTTTTTTTAATAATTGGTTTTTTAATTTCACCTACACCGAGGATGCCACTCCACCACATTTCTATTTCATAATTTGTATTGGGTAGAATAATTTCATCCAACATTTTAATGAGTTGTTTTTGGATGATTTCCGTCGTTCCGAAAAATTGTGTTTCTTCTATCTTAGGAGAAAGGTTCCGACCACCACCGAATAAAACCCTATCACCTACGTTTCTAAAATAATAATAACCCTCATCATAATGGAATGTTCCTTTGACTTTTAAATTAGGGATTTCCTTAGTAATCAAAACTTGGTTCCGAGCTGGCTTCACTTCTATATCTTTTAAAAGACACTTAGCAAAACCATTAGTTGCCACCAATACTTTTTTTGCGAATATTTCCCGACCATCCTCTAATAGGATTTCTACATTCCCTCCTTTATCTAAAATAGATTCCACACTTGCCCCATTGAAAATTTTAATTCCTTTTTTTATTGCCAATTCCAAAAGAGCCGACATCATTCCTCCGGTATTAATTTGTCCTTCTGCGGTATTGACAATGATATGTTTTACAGATTGGAAAGCAAAATCTTTTATTTTATGATCAACTCTTTCATATGTTTTTTTCTTACCGATAATTTCCGAAATAGATTGATTAAAATATTCTAAATGTCCAAGACAAGTTTCATGAACTTCCTCGTCTTGTATCCCAAATAATTCATAACCACCACAAGCATCAAATTCCAATTTTTCACCGGTAAGCGATTGTAATTTTTCCAAGCCTTTCCATCTTTTTTCAACCAAAGAAAAAACCTCATCTTCCGAAGAATGTTTTAAATCATCTAGTAATTCGGTTATGCTACCAAAACAAGCAAATCCAGCATTTCTAGTACTCGCGCCAGTAGGAATCATTCCTTTTTCAAGAATAATAACATTACTATCAGGGAATTTTTCTTTAAGATGTATCGCCGCATTCAAACCCACAATTCCGCTGCCAATAATAGCGAAATCCACATCAGAAAAAAAAGATTTTATTTCCCAAAAACTAAGCCCCGATTTATTAAATAACATTATTTTATTTTAGTATTATTAGAAATAAGAATCACGAATAAATCCTAAGAAGCACAAGCAATCACCAATCGCCCACTCACAAATCACAAATAAAAAAAAATCACGAATCACGAATAAATAAATACCTCTCCCGAAAGACCCCACAATGATGGATTTCATGCCCAATAATAATACAAGCTATAGCCCTTGGGGACATTGGACTACCATTGGCATTTCCTATTTCCAAAAGCATTTTATTATTAAAACTTTTGAATAGAGAAATCGTAGCATTCCTTACAGACTGATACTCTTCGATTAAGTCATTTAAATCCCTTTTACTTGCATCAGAATTCGCTGCATAATCATTTTCAGAATATCCCGCCAAAGGAGTTTTATCCATTCTTGAAATCCGTAAAGCCCGATAAGAAAAGATTCTTTCCGTATCAATTATATGTTGTAACATTTCTTTGCTATTCCATTTTTCTTCGGCATATCTGTATTCTATTTTGTCACTAGGAATATTTTTAAAAAAAGCAATGGTTTTTGCTCCTTCTATTTCTAGGTTTTGGATGATTCCAATATCCGGAACCTTATTGATATATGGTGTATAATATGGATTGAATTCTTCTTGATTTAAATCTGATGGTTTCATGAAATAAATTATTTTTTACATTGATAAACAATGAATTTGTCATTTTCTGCAATAGTTTCTACTATTGAAAATAAACGGATCAAATGAGTTTTATAATTCAGATGTTTATTCGCGACTAACTGGAAATTTCCATTAGACTGTAAACATCTATGTGCTTCCTTGAAGAGTTCCAAAGGAATTTGGATATTAATTTCATATTCAAAATGAAAAGGAGGATTGGAAACAATTAAATCAAAATATTCATCCTCAAAATCTTCTAGAGAATCATTGAAATGGTGGAATGTGTTTTTGCTATTAATATTTAATTGTGAAGAAGCAATTGCCAAATAAAAATCATCTAATAAATGTATTTCTGCCGACTCATTTGTACTCCTGATTTCTTTAGCGATAATTCCATTTCCCGATGCTAAATCCAATATCTTATTGTCCACATTTTTTACTTCTAGGTGTTCGAGTAAAAATTGCGTAGCATAATCAATATGTTTCGCGGAAAAAACACCGGCATATTGTTGCATTATATTTCCTTTATAATCGAAAGATTGTATAATGTCAGTTATTTTATTTTCTTTTTTGTTCTTTAAAATTAATAACCTCGATTTCTTTTTAGCTTTACTTTGTTCTACGTCATTAAAAAAATCGGATGCTATTTTTAAAATTTGAGGGCTGAAATGCCGAGTCATAAAAGAACAAATCACTTCGATATTATCACTGGAATTATTACAGACTTGATAAAGGAATAATTTGAATAATTCTAAGGATTTGGGTATTTTGATTAAAGCGATATTCGCTTTGGGTTTGTATTCTTCGAGAGGATTTATAAAATTAATATTATCAATGCCAATTTTATTTTTTTTAATATTTTCTTGGATGGATTTTTCTTGACTTTTATTTGTAATAATAAGAGTTGGTGAGTATTCATTCAAATGGCAAGTTAAATAACCGAATCTATCATTATAAATAGCAAGATTGTTTTTTTCTGATTTTAAATCATTAAAACAAGATAAGAGATATTCATCAGCAGCACTCCAGGCTTTCAATGATTGATCCTTGGGTTCAGGGATGCGGTTGATCTTATATTCCTTTTGCTTTGATGGCATTTTAATTTAAATAAGTATTCGTTTAATGTTCGGGAATTCAATCCATATACAATGGCTTATCCAATTTTTTTGAAATAATAAATGCGGCATTCACCAACCCGACATGCGAATATAGCTGAGGGAAATTCCCCCATTGCGAACCCGTCTTCTCATGGACATCCTCACTCAATAAACCCAAATGATTCGTTCCTTTTTTTAATAAGGTTTCAAATATTTTCACAGCCTCATCCAGCCTGTCCATTCGAGCCAAAGCTTCTACATACCAAAAAGCACAAATCAGAAAAGTGGATTCCGGTTTCCCGAAATCATCCTCATGCACATACCGATAAAACAAACCGCTTTCTGTCCGCAGTGCTCCCTCCAAAACTGCCATATGTTTTTTTGCCTTTTCGCTTTTGGCATCCAGATAACCCATGTTGATTAATTGCAACAAACTCGCATCCAAATTCGGTACATCCACTGCTTGGGTATAAACGCCACGTTCCTCATCATAACACTTTTCTATCATTTCAGCGGACTCTTCTATCAACTGTTCTGCCAACTGCTGCATATCCTTATTGCCCAATTGCTTGGCAATTTTCACCCCAGCTTGGCTTCCCGCCCAATGGAAAAGAAAAGTATAACAATGCAATTGCGAAGTTCCCCTAAATTCCCAAAGCCCATTGTCCGGTTCGTTCATCGTCTCCTCTATCATCCTCAAACAGTGCATCACCAAGTCCTCCAAACCCGATTGGTCATTGCTCAGTAAACGCTTATCTATAAACAAAGGCAAAAGAGTAACCAAAACCTGCCCATAAACATCATTCTGAATATGTTCGAATGCTTGGTTGCCGACTCGTACAGGTCGCTCGCCTTTATAACCTTTTAAAGGCAATATTTTTTCAATAGGATCGCCTGCTATTCCAATTTTAAAAAGTGGCCTGATCCTACCTTGTTCATTCAGTGCGATGTTTTGGATATATCCGGCATATTCTTCCAGTACTTTGAAATGACTTAAATCGTTCAAAGCCTTCAAGGTATAATGTGCGTCTCGAATCCAACAATATCTATAATCCCAATTCCTAGTGCTGCCCGGATATTCCGGAAGACTGGTCGTTGATGCTGCAATAATAGCACCCGTATCTTGATATTGGTGCATTTTCAAAGTAAGGGCAGAACGAATCACTGCATCTTGGTGGAATTTTTCAGTAGAAGTATTCGCCACCCAATTCCTCCAATAATCAATCGTCTTATCTAGGAAATGCTCCGCAGTGGATTCTATCGCTCCCTCAAGGGGGATTCCATAAGTCAAAACGAGATATTTGGTTTTATTAATAACGAAAGCTTGTTCCGTATCAATGAAATCCAAAGGAATATTGGTTGTCAATCTCACTTCTTGCTCCAGTCCCTCATATCTGATATGGCTGCTGCCAAAAACCTTTTTAGGAACAGTTTTTCCATAATTCCCCCTTGGATTACAAGAAACGACTATTCTGGGATTGCCAGAAATAGGCACAATTTTTCTAAAGAGCATCAAAGGTTTGAACATTCTTTCCTTATTCACAAACCTTGGAATATAATCGATTACCTTATATGTACCATCTTCACAGACGAAAGTAGTTTCCAATACATTTGTATTATATACATACTGTTGTGATGATTCGTAAGTGTTCCATTCCGGTTTAACGGAAAAATTTCCGCCCTTTTCATCATCCAATAATGTCCCAAAAATGAAACTACTATCAAATTTAGGCCAGCACATCCAACCAATATTAGACTTGTCGTCAATGAGTGCCAAAAAAGCACAATTCCCAATAACACCGTAATTATACTTATGTTGTTCCATTCCGTCCTAATTGTTTTTCCAATTTTTATTCCCTTAATAAATCAGGTAAAATGCAATGATTAAATCTGAATATTCTACTTTTGATGCCAAAATAGGAAATCCATGAGAATAGAAGGTTACATTGAGCACCCAATTATGAAAATCACCGTTTTTAAAATGGATAATCGTTTTTCAGTGAAGTTCGAAACGAACCACTATGAACAAACTTACAAACTAAGGACAGGTGATTTACTCAATACATTGGAAGATGTAAAATCTTGGGCAGATGATGGAATGAAGGAAAAAGTATTGTCCCATTTTAATACAATGCATCAGGCAGCTATGCAACAATTTGGGAAATTGGAACAAGGAGGGGAAAATGAATTTGAGAAGATAATTTGAAATGTGAAAGTTAGCATGTTCAATATTCAAAATATGCGAGAAACAAAACCGAAGATACAAAACACCTGAAGGCAAAGCCAAGAATCAGGCAATAGCCATTTTAGCCAAGAGAATGCAGCAAATACATTAAAAATAAAAATACTGTTTGAGGTAATAATCTCTTTATGGAATCTGCTCTTATAAAATATAAAACCCCCACTGGCGAGAAAAACCTCGGGGTTTTAATCTAAAAAAATACCTAACAGCAGATAGAATGCCATAGACTTCAAAGGGGAATGTTTATAATTATCATGGGAATGAATGAAATTGGAATAATCTAGGAAAGGGCAAAGATGCAAGGGGTTTTCTATCTTTTTTTATTCATTATGTTTTGCATAATGAATAAAAATCGGGCAAAAAGAGTATTTTATACAATTTCTAATCTGTATTTCAATTTGACTATTTGCTTCGCAATCAATTAGATACTTTGATTCCTTGAACTTTTATTATGATATAAATCATAATGAGCCTAAAAATTATCCTTATTTAAGTCATATTTTTGATTGAATTTCCCTTAGCTTTGCGGATGGAAAATAGAATACCAACCACAAATGGAAAAATAAGGGAAGGCTTAACCTATGATGATGTATTATTGGTTCCCGCATATTCCGAAGTCCTGCCTAGAGAAGTTGACATAAAGTCAAAACTTACCAGAAATATTACTTTGAATGCTCCCATTGTATCCGCAGCGATGGATACGGTGACAGAAAGTCGTTTGGCTATTGCATTGGCACGTCAGGGAGGCATTGGTATGATTCATAAAAATATGAGTATTGAGGCGCAAGCGGAAGAAGTAAGAAAGGTGAAAAGGTCTGAATCGGGTATGATAATAGATCCCGTTACACTTAGGAAAGATGCTTTTATAGGTGATGCTTTGGAACTGATGAGTCGTTTCCACATTGGAGGAATTCCAATTGTTGATGATAATAATATCTTAATAGGAATTTTGACGAATAGGGATTTGAGGTTTGAAACCAATAAGAATCGCCTTGTGAGTGAATTGATGACGAGTCAAAATTTAATCACAGCACCAGAAGGAACAACACTTGAACAAGCCAAGGAAACTCTCCAGAAATATAAGATTGAAAAATTGCCTGTAATTGATAAGGACTATAAACTTGCCGGACTGATAACTTTTAAGGACATCATGAAAGTAGAGGATTATCCGAGTGCATGCAAGGATAAATTCGGTAGATTGGTTGTAGGTGCGGCAGTCGGGGTTACTAAAGATATGCAAGAAAGAATCCAGGCATTGGTGGATGTAGGAGTGGATGCGATTACGATAGATACTGCACATGGACATTCAAGGGGAGTATTGGACAGGGTTCGCCATGCGAAAGAGTTGTTCCCGAACCTTGATATCATAGCTGGTAACGTAGCAACCGGAAGCGGAGCCAGGGCATTGGTGGATGTAGGAGTGGATGCGGTTAAAGTAGGGGTGGGACCCGGAAGTATTTGCACGACTAGGGTAGTAGCGGGAGTAGGTGTCCCTCAATTGACTGCTATCATAGATGCTGCTGAAGCAATAAAAGGTTCGGGTGTCCCAATCATAGGTGATGGAGGAATCCGTTTTACCGGAGATATTGTAAAAGCAATAGCTGCAGGAGCAAGTACGATTATGGCAGGCGGACTTTTTGCAGGGGTGGAAGAAGCTCCTGGCGATACCATTATATATGATGGTAGGAAATTCAAGACCTATAGAGGAATGGGCTCTTTGGGAGCAATGAGCCAAGGTTCCTCGGATCGCTATTTTCAAGATGTGGAAGACGGCATCAAAAAATTGGTTCCGGAAGGAATAGAAGGAAGAGTAGCATATAAAGGTACCCTTGCAGAGGTCATGTATCAATATATAGGTGGACTAAGAGCCGGAATGGGGTATTGCGGAGCGAATAATATAGAAAAACTCCAACAAGCGGAAATGGTAAAAATTACGCATGCTGGTTTTCTAGAAAGCCACCCACACGATGTAGCGATCACTAATGAATCCCCGAATTATTCTAGGAGGTAATAGAAATCTAAAAGTTCCCTCTTATTAAAATGGAAGAGGGAACTTTTACTTTTTTATATCTAAACATTTCGACACTCCAGAGTGTAGAAGAACTTTCGGACATTAACACCCGAATACTTCCGCATCTTTAAAAAGTATCATCCCTGATCCAACCATCCTCATCTCTCCATTTTCCTTCCCATTCTCTTTGTTGCCTTGTTTTTTCAAAAGTGTCCTCAGCTAAAAAAGGAATTTCCTTATCATTACTTTCTAAATCATACTTCTCAAAATGTTGTAATTCATCAGGCTCAATTACATCCCTATATTGGTAAGCCAATATCATTCCTAATAATGCTCCTGCCAAATGACTTTGCCAAGAAACTTCTCCATCCGCATCAGGAAAGAGTCCGACAACCATCCCCGAATACATTAAGACCATAATTAGCGCTAATACTACAGATCTGATATTTCTTCTAAAAATCCCACTCCAGAATATAAAAGAAATCAATCCATAGACCACGCCACTCGCTCCGATATGATAAGAATATCTTGCACCTATAAAATATCCGGCAAAACACCAAACCAAAACCCCAGAAAACAAATAGATATATAATAATGTACGAGTAGCTACAGTCCGATAAAAATAAAAAAGCAATAGTAACCCGAAAAATAAACTAGGTGTATTATTTATAATGTGTGACCACTTGTTTTGACTATGCAGGAACGGACTGAAGAAGATTCCCTTAACCCCTTCTTTCGTGTGAGGTAATACCCCATAATGAGTGAAATTCCAAGAAGTAAACACTTGGAACAAATGAACCAACCATATAATTCCCACTATTGTCAAAGTTACGCTTAAGCTCTTCTTAAATTTCTTGCTATGTAATTCTTTAGGCAACATTGGATTAATTTAATTCAATAAAAAATTTAGTATGTTATGATAATTGGTAATGAAAGATATTTTAAGTCAAACAACTGAAATAACTTTTAGTTGAACTGATTTTAATGGTAAGGTAAGGGGGTAAGTTGAACCTTAAGTTTTTTGAATTGATTTTAGGGACTAGGCAATAAAAAATAAACTACTAGAATTGACGTAGGGATTTATTGTTAATCAAGGCGAAAACATAGAGATAGCCTTAATTGTCACGAGATTTTTTGACGCAGAGTAACGATAAATTAGAAAGTCAAAATGGGTAGGTCAATTTTTTAATCAATTGAAGTATCAAAACTGGAAATCGAAGATTCACAACACCATAAATAATCTATCGTGAGTAATTACGCCTTAGCGTACGGCAAAGGAGTGGAAAAGTGATTGAAAAAAGGATGACAAATTCTAAGTGCTAAATTCAAACAGCTTTTATAATAAAAGATAGCCTTTTTTGCTCGGCATATTATACGCAACATGAATTACTAATAGTTAGGGAGGAATCCATTCTTCTGGGAATTTTACAAACTTGATCCCATTATAATAGGAATAGAAAGAAAGGATATAAGTGCCATCAAGCCTGCTAAAGACCTGAAAATATTTATTATAATTTTAATGCTTTTATTTGGTTTTACATTAATTAAAACTCTTGTATTATATAATCCATTGGAAATCAAAATGCTAAGATTATGGTAATTTGAACTGAGGGTTTCATTTGTTTTTTTCTTTGATGAGCAATGAATATTTATTTATTTAAAAGCTAAAAAAGCTTGTACAATAGAAAGATTCATCTTACATTTGTGTCCGCTTCAAAGGGAGTGGAATATACTAAGATACAATTTGGAAAGTGGATTGAAATTATTTTTAAAAAATAATTAGAAAAAGCTTGGAGAAAAGGAAAAGGGATGTATCTTTGCACTCGCTAAGGAAAAGAGGAGGATGGAAGGTGAGGGTTTGGCGAAAAAGGAAATGTTTTGATTGCGGGTTTCAGGAAGCTGTTATTCCGTATATTGATAAGGAAGTTCATTGACACATTGGCGTTAGGATAAATTGAATTAGAGAAACCGTCAGGACGCGGTCCGTCGGAAATTATTAAGTGCATTGAGGTGCACGGACGCTGTTGGTAATGTAGTGTTACCGATGGTATCCAAAGGATCTATACTATGGAGAGTTTGATCCTGGCTCAGGATGAACGCTAGCGGCAGGCCTAATACATGCAAGCCGAGGGGCAGCATTCCCGCTTGCGGGAGATGGCGACCGGCGCACGGGTGAGTAACGCGTACATAACCTGCCCCGGACTGGGGGACAAGCACTGGAAACGGTGTCTAATACCCCATGGTACCATTTTGTGGCATCACGAGATGGTTAAAGGTTACGGTCCGGGATGGATGTGCGTACGATTAGCTTGATGGTGGGGTAACGGCCCACCATGGCGATGATCGTTAGGGGGCGTGAGAGCGTGGTCCCCCACACGGGTACT
>JAHDHJ010000158.1:0-2611 GCA_020631375.1 Saprospiraceae bacterium
TATGAAGTTGTTCTAAAAGTACTGCTTGAAGCAACTTCATTAATAAGCTTCCTTCTAGTACATTGTAAATATAATATAAAGCATTCCGAGGCTTATAGATATTTATACCAACGCTTTATAAACATCCATTAAATCATGAGTTACTTTCTTTGGATGGAAATTGGTATAAGCATATTCATAACCATTCTTAGCCATTTTATCCTGTAGCTGAGTATCATTGAGTATATTAAGCATGGCAAATTTTATTGCTTCTGTATCATTGGGATCGATTAAAGTAGAAAAAGTACCTGCTGCTTCAGGTAAAGAAGAAATATTGGATGTAATAACGGGTGTCTTACACAGAAGGCTCTCCACCACTGGCAAGCCAAATCCTTCATACATTGAAGGATAAACAACTAAACTGGCTAATTCGTACAAGGCTTTCAATTCTGGCAAAGTAACAAATGCTTCTATGAAAAAAATCCATTTTTGTATTTGCTTTTCGTGAATATATGCTTGCAATATTTTCTTGTATTTTTTTCCTTTCCCTAATATATAAAGCGGTGTTCTTTTTCCTTGAGGAGTAGCTGCTAAGGCTTTGATAATATTCAGTGTATTTTTCCTTGTCTCCAAGGAACCTACGCTAAGGATAAACTCTTTAGGCAAATTTAACTTAGTCTTCAAGATTGTTTTATCCAAATGATTTTCCTGATAATAAATCGGATGGCATGATTGGTAAATTACTTTTATCTTTTCTTCATTAACTCTATAATATTTCAAAATGTCCCTTTTGGTACTCTCACTGATAGCAATAATCACATCGGCTTTTTCGCAGCAATACTTTGTTTTCTTATCATAAATAGTTCTATCTACAAAAGGATAAGTTTCAGGTAAAACTTTAAAAATCAAATCATGGATGGTGACTACGGATTTTACGGATCCCAATCCCTTTGGAATTTCATTGCTCAAGCCATGGAAGATATCTATTTTCTCTTTTTCCACATCTTTGGCCATCCCATAGCTCCGCCAAATGGATTTAGGTAAAAAGCGAGGCTGAATAATTTTGAATTGTTTTTGGAAAAAATCTGTTTTAATCGATTCGTTTATAGTAGGTGTCAACAAAACATATTCATTTTCAGGAAAATATTGATGGACATTACGAAGTAACGCCCGGCTATAGTTGCCAAGCCCTGTGATATTATTGAATATTCTTTTTGCGTCGTAGGCTATTTTCATTAAATCGAAGATAAGTAAGTTTTTTCTGGCATAAGTGATCGTTATAAAAAAAGCCCTGCTTTCGCAGGGCTTTCTATTCAGTATTAATAAAAGTATAGTTTATTAATCTCTTCTGTCTCTCCTATCTCTACGATCGCCTCTTCCTCTACGGTCACCGCCTCTACGATCACCTCTTCCTCTATTGTCTCTATCTCTTGGAGGTCTAGGAGGACGTTCTACCCAGCCTTCTGGTTTTTCTAACAATGCTTTGCGAGAAAGCTTGATTTTACCGGTTTTCTCATCAATTCCGATGACTTTCACCTGTACATCATCACCTTCTTTCAAGAAGTCTTCTACCTTTTCCACTCTTTCATAAGCAATTTCGGAAACGTGGAGCAAACCACTCTTTCCTCCTTTGAAATCAACGAATGCTCCATAAGGTTGGATAGTAGCTACCTTAGCATCATAAACATCACCTACAGCCGGTGTGAATGTAATTCCATTAATGGCTTCCAAAGCAGCATCAATAGAAGCCTTATCATTAGAAGAAATTTGAATAACTCCCATGTCATCCACTTCTTCGATATTGATAACTGTCCCCGTAGTAGCTTGAAGTTCTTGAATGATACGTCCGCCAGGTCCGATAACAGCTCCGATGAAGCTCTTATCAATTTTCAATTCCACAATACGAGGAGCATGAGGTTTAAAGTCATCTCTTGTGCTATCAATGGTCTTCGCCATTTCATCCAAAATATGAATACGACCTGCTTTTGCTTGCTCTAGAGCTTTTGCAAGAATCTCATAAGGAAGTCCATCTACCTTGATATCCATTTGACAAGCACAGATACCATTATAAGTTCCTGTTACTTTGAAATCCATATCTCCCAATGCATCTTCATCTCCTAAGATATCTGTAAGGATGGCAATTCTTTCACCATCTGCAATCATACCCATAGCCACACCCGAAACTGCGGATTTGACAGGTACCCCAGCATCCATCAATGCCAACGAACTGGCACAAACCGTAGCCATAGAAGAAGAACCATTCGACTCCATAACATCAGATACGATACGAACGGTATAAGGGAATTCCTCTGGCATAATCTTCTTGATAGAGCGAGCCGCCAAATTGGCGTGACCTACTTCTCTACGTCCTGGTCCTCTCATTGGTTTTGCCTCACCAACAGAATAACCTGGGAAATTATAATGCAAAATGAAATTAGAGAAAGATAATTCCTGGGCAGTATCCACCATTAGGCTATCCTTTTTGCTACCTAAAGTCATTGTAGCCAAGGCTTGGGTTTCCCCCCTGTTGAAAATAGCCGAACCGTGTGTAGAAGGAAGATAATCCACCTCTGTCCAAATCGGACGAACCTGATCTGTTTTACGACAAACGTACACCTTCTTCCAAAACCAT
>JAHDHJ010000158.1:2621-10082 GCA_020631375.1 Saprospiraceae bacterium
CACGAATGATTTTCTTTTGGTGAACATATAAGTATTCCTTCACTTCACCCCATCTCTCCTCTATGAATTCTTCACCTTCGGTCTCTTCCAAGTGAGCTTTAAGCTTTTCCTTGACTTCCTCTAATCCTTTCTTACGTTTTTTCTTATCGTAAGCTCCTTTTGCCACAGCATAAATATCCTCCTTGACAAACTCAAGTACTTTAGCACTTAATTCCTCATCTTCTTCAGGAGCTTCAAAAGGAACGATTACTGCATCCTCACCTACTAATTCCTTCAATTTGATTTGAGCCTCACACTGAACCTTAATAGCTTCATGTCCAATCTTGATAGCTTCCAACAAATCCGCTTCTTGGCATTCGTTCATTTCTCCTTCTACCATCATTACATTTTCCATGGTAGCTGCTACGATGATATCCAAATCAGCGAATTCCATATCGCTCTTCATTGGATTCACTACGTAATTCCCTTTGATTCTTGCAACCCTCACTTCTGATATAGGACCATCGAATGGCAGATTGGAAACAGACAATGCAGCAGATGCAGCCAATGCCGCATAAGCGTCAGGAGCAACCTCCGGCTCTGATGAGATTAGATTGATGATAATTTGAGTATCGTTCATGTATCCTTTAGGGAATAATGGACGAACGGCACGATCCACCAAACGACTGGTTAAGATTTCGTGCTCTGACAACCTTGCCTCTCTTCTGAAAAAATTACCTGGAATACGACCTGCTGATGCAAATTTTTCTTGGTAATCTACTGAAAGCGGGAAGAAACTTTGTCCTTCTCTTGCATCGCTTGAACTTACTACGGCGAAAATCATTGTATCGCCTACTCTTACTACTACCGAACCAGCAGCTAGTGTTGCTAATTTCCCTGTTTCAATGGTTACAGGTGTACCATCTGGTAAATCAAATGATACTGAAATTGGAATTTTTTTACCCATCTTTAGATTTCTAAATGATTCTTAATAAAGGTGAAGATGGTCTTTATGCTTCTTTATCCTTTTTTTATCGGGTGCAAAGTTAACTGAATACTTGGATATGTCACGTTTTTTGATATATAATTTACATAAGCTTTATGTTGTTATTAGCAATTAAGCTTATAAAAAGCGAAAAAGCCTGTAATTCTTGTGAATTACAGGCTTTTTTATATTGAAATATGGATGTATGATTATCTTCTCAATCCTAATTTCACGATTAATGCACGGTACCCTTCCAAGTCCTTCTTGGCAAGATAGTTCAATAATCTTCTACGCTTACCTACCATTTTCAATAATGAACGACGGCAAGAGTGATCTTTTCTGTTAGACTTCAAGTGCTCAGACAATTGTGCAATCTTGAAAGTGAACATAGCAATTTGTGCTTCTGTAGAGCCTGTGTTCTTCTCAGAACCACCATACTCTTTGAAAATTTCTTGGAGTTTACCTCCTTCTAAATACGTTGGCATTTTACTTAAAATTTTAATGAACCGAAAAAGATTATGCAATGCGTTTTCAGCAGCGGATGCAAAGATATGAATTTATTTGGAAGGAAAGCAATTTTGAGAGGAATTGTTTTTATGTGATATCTGAATTTTTCAAGCGAACACTATTTAAGTAATTGGGCAAGAAGTTTCTCCAATGCAACATATGAGCTTTTCTCCAAATTCACTTTCAATGTTTCTCTTTCTTTCACCCTGAATTTATTTTCAAAGATATACAGTACTTCATTTTGATCCATACCTGTAATAATCAATTGGACTTTGGCACCCAGGGGCATTTGGCCGCTAAGTTTGAAAACATTTGCACTTTCCTGTTTTAATTCTAAAACGCTATTGATGTTCTCAAATAACAAAAAAGCGCTGATTGCATTTACATCTTCATTATCCACTGAGATTGCATAATCCACTTCCTTCACTCCTGCCCCTTTGATTAAATCATCACAATTAATAAAACCTAGTTGTTTTGCTTGTAGAAATGTTCTTTGCAATTTTTGTTCATTCCATAATTTCTTTGCTTTTTTCCTGTCTGCGCCTGTCCCCATAAAAAGACTGTCTATATGGTTATTCGAATCAGTCAAATAAATCATCTCCATTCCCGTTTTTCTATTGGGTCTATTCCTTCGGGATGAAACCTCAGCCTCTCTTCGGATATTATCTTCTCCCTTTTCCCAATTCATTACTCCTTCCCCATCTCTCTTGCCGTAATAAATAGAGAAATCACCTTCGGTTTTGGGAAATAAGATTTCCAATTCTTTTCCTTCTGCTAGTTCTAATGGAGTATTCAACCATTTTGCCTCAACATGGATCATTCCAGCAGATTCTAATAAGTTATCATTATTCATTGTATTCAGGCGAGCTCCTACAAATTCTTTTTTGGTATAATACTCTGTGAGGTATAAGTTAATTTGATGTCTTGGAGATGTTCCATTTTCAAAAACGAAAGCATTCTCAGGAATTAGAATCTGGGTTCCTTCACTTCCTGTAATGACATTTGTTTCTTCATACATGAATTTAAATATTTGCACTTTTGGTTTTAGGTTATCCATAAAATCCTCATAAGATTCTACTTTTCCTAAATGCATATCCGGATTGAATACTTCTACGTCTTCAGGAATTTCTTCTACAGCTCCTTCCGCAATAACAAATCCATCCGCTTCCATTATTTCCTCATCTGAAATGAGTCCAATTTCCGGAACAATTTCTTTTTTCTTCTCATCTGATTTCAGGACTAAAAATATTTCTACTTTACGATATTTTTGAGCTACTTGATTGGCTTGCATTTCTCCCTGGAAATCGATTTGAATATCTTTTTCCAATATTTGTTGTTGCATAAAATATTCCTTGACTTCATTCACCCTTTTTTTAGATAACTCCAAATTATAAATATCCGACCCTGCCTCATCACAATGACCTACTAATAGAATTTTATAATTACCCAATTTATATTTTTCCTCAACGGCCAATAATTTAGACTTTTCTTCACTCCTAATTTCATATTGATCCGTATCAAAATAAATATTTTCACTTTGAGCAAAAATATTTGTCAGGAAGCTTACAATAAAGAAGAGTGTAATTATCTTTTTCATACTAATTATACTTGTTCCACCGTTAATAAATAAAACTTACAAAGCAGCTTAGGATATGCTTTAAATAGGCTAAGACTCACCTTATCTACCTAACAATAAATATATTCCCTCTTACAATCCATGAGTTCTGTCAGGTTAAAACGTCTTCTACTGTCATTAAAGACCTAACAAAAAGTTAAAATAATAAATAAATGCAGCAATTCTTAAACACTCAATGTTGTACAACTAAGAAACCTTTATTTTGAACAGGTAAAACATCCATAACATGCTGACAACCAAAACAAAAAAAAGGAATTACATTTTATTTTTCCTTTCATTCTATCTATTTAATCCTGTTATAGCGCAACATGATGGGCATCAGCATGCAGATCATGAACATGTCAAACATAAAGGTATTGAATTCATAAAAAACAATAATCAATTACATCAGAATGTATTATTCGAAGTTCCAATCAATGGAACCAATCGATTATTTCTAGAACAAAATGCATTCACCTATTTATTTCTGGATGAAGAAGATTTGGATGTCATCCATGACCTTAAACATACGGGTTCGGACGAAGATTTGAACAATCATATTATAAAGGGACACAGCTATAAGGTTTTATTTAAAAATGCTTTGAAACCTGAGGTTTTGGGGCATGATAAAAAAGAATATTATTATAATTATTTCAGGGGGAATGATGCATCAAAATGGGCCGGAAACGTGCCTATTTTCGAACATGTGCATTATGATAATTTATATGAAAAAATAGATTTATTAGCCTATTCCCAAAATGAACGTTTTAAATATGATTTCATCATTAAGAAAGGAGGAAACCCAGCAGATATACAAATGGAATATGAAGGGATGGATCGTATTTCTATTAAACATGGGCATTTATTAATCAAAACATCTGTAGGCACAACCAGAGAATCCAAACCATATGCTTACCAAACCATTAATGGGAAAAATAAAATCATCCGTTGTAATTATAAATTAAAAAACGATATCGTATCCTTCCATTTCCCCGATGGCTACGACCCCAATTACGAATTGGTTATTGATCCTGAAGTTGTTGCTGCTACACTTTCTGGAACATTTAATTCTGAGAATTTCGGGCATACTGCAACTTTTGATAATGAAGGAAATATTTATGCAGGAGGTATTTCATTTGGTCCGGGTTATCCTACAACAACAGGAGCATTCCAACAGAGTTTTGCAGGAGGAACTTCCCTCATTATAGATATGGCTGTAAGCAAATATAACCCTGATGGTTCGAATCTAATTTACGCTACCTATATTGGTGGCTCTGGGGATGATTCGCCACATAGTATGATTGTTGATTTTAATAACCAGCTATGCATTCTTGGGACAACCGTTTCCAATAACTTTCCTGTACTTGCCAATTCCTACCAAACAAGCAAAGGAGGACAAGAGGATATTGTAGTCGTAAAACTGAATGCAGCTGGCTCTGCTTTAGTTGGTTCTACTTATATAGGTGGCTCGGATACGGATGGGATTAATCAGTCTATTTTGGATGTTTCCTATGGTGAAGAGAATCGAGGGGAAATTGTATTGGATGGACAAGGGAATATATACATTGCCACGGTAAGTTCTTCCTCTAATTTCCCTACGACACAAAATTCTTTCCAAGAGAACAAAAGCAATGGACAAGATGGTGTGGTATTCAAAATGAATAGTGATTTATCCACTTTATTCTGGTCAACATTCTTAGGTGGTACAGGAAACGATACTGCAGGCGGATTAAAAGTCGATGACTTGGGCAATCTTATTGTAGTTGGTACCGCTGGTGGTTCCAGCTTCCCAATGACATCAGGTGGCTATCAGGCTACTTGGCCGGGCGGTCAGGAAAGTGCCTATATTGCTACGATATCTACGAATGGGCAAGAAATGATTCGGGGAACTTATTGGGGTACATCGAATGGGAATGACCATGGTTATTTTGTGGATATTGATGAAGATAATAATATCCATATCCTAGGGACCACCACAGGAACTGGCCTGCTGCACACTCCGGGCGTCTATAGCAACAACCAGAATTCTCCACAGTTCCTTGTCGCCTTCAATACCCAATTGGATGAAGTAGTATATGCCACAACCATTGGTTTGGGAAATTATAATGGTTCGGAATATGATTTTGTACCAATAGCATTCATGGTTGACAAATGTAATAACATCTACTTCTCAGGCTACTATGCCAATCCAGGATTACCATTGACATTTGATGCCATCAGCACTGTTGGAAATACCTTTTATCTCGGTGTTTTAGAACCAGATGCAAGTGCGCTTTCATTTGGAACATATTATGGAAAATCAGATCATGTGGATGGAGGAACAAGCCGATTTGACAAGAGTGGAATCGTTTATCAAGCGGTATGTTCTTGTGATGCCAATGTTTTGAATACCACTTCTAATGCTTGGGCAAAGAATCAAGCAGAAAGATGTGATATTGGGGTTTTTAAAATCGATTTTGAAAAAGAAACTGTTACATCAGCATTTACTGCATTGCCTAGTTCTAGTGGTTGTGCGCCATATTCTCCTACATTCAATTATACAGGACAAGATGGCGAACAATTTACTTGGATATTGGATGGGGATGTTATTGCCAATTCAGAAAACACCAATTATACTTTTACTGAACCAGGTTCCTATAATGTTATGCTGATTGCAGAGGCAGGAAACACTTGTAATGTAAAGGATACGTCCTTTCTTCAAATAGACGTATTAGCCGGGACATCGACATTAGAAGTCTTATCCTTCTGTCCGGGAGAGGATTTTGTTTTTCTGGATGCTTCGACAGTAAATGCCACATATGTTTGGCAAGATGGTTCCACAGGAGCGACATATTCCGCATCTGACCCAGGCATCTACTGGGTGGATATTACCATTCCGGGTTGCACCCAAAGGGATAGTTTCCAAGTATTTGTCTCGGCAGAAATCAAACTGGACTTAGGTGATGATCGGAGTATTTGTGATATACCAAGTATAACATTAGATGTTTTCGACCCTATAGCCGTGGAATACAAATGGAATACAGGCGAAAATACACCTGCTATTATAGCAGCTAATAGCGGCAATTATTCTGTTGTGTTAACTGACCAATATGGCTGTAGTATTTCCGACGATGTGAATCTCATTTTCTCCACTACCCCTGAATTCAGTTTTGCAGATACACTCATTTGTGAAGGAGAAAATATTGATTTGACTACGACTTATGATGCGGATTATCTTTGGTCAAATGGTTCTACAAATCCGGTATTTTCTGTTGGGAGTGCCGGAGAACATTGGCTTTTGTTGGATAACCAAGGTTGTTTTTATAGTGATACGATGGTCTTATCTCTTTCTTATAATCCATTTGTCAATGATGTCACACCAATTACTTGCGTGGACGAATGTGACGCCAGCATTGAGACGGCAATTATTCCTGGAGAAGATTTTGCTGATTTGCAATGGGAATGGAATATTGGCGGTTCGGATTTAGTACTTACTGATCTATGTGAAGGAGATTATATCCTTACGGTAACAGATGAGAATGACTGTGAATTCATCCACACTACCGAGATTATAGAGCCCACAGAAATAACTTATGATATTGACATCAGTAGCGTGGTTTGTTTTGGAGACGGCAATGGCTATATTGATATCGTCAATCTTACGGGCGGAGTACCTCCTTATGAGCTTGTCTGGAATGGAGCTGACCCAACGGATAATCCTACTTTAGACAACCTTGCTGGAGGAAACAACAGCCTCGTCATTTCTGATATGAATGGCTGTATCCATGAAGAAGAGATTTTTGTCTATGAGCCTCCACTAAATATAGTGGAAGCAGGTCCCGATAAGATTATAGAACTAGGTGATAGTGTTCGGATTGAGGCTTCTGTTTTGGTTACTAATAATCAAGATATTTCTTGGGGACAAGAAGATGGCATTTGGTGTACAACTTGCATCCAGCCTATTGCTAGTCCAGTAAATACTACGACTTATACGATTACTGTTGTTAATCCACTTACGGGCTGTGTACTGGAGGATGAAATGACCATTTATCTAGAGAAACCTAGGGATGTGTTCATCCCCAATGCCTTCACTCCAAACGAAGATGGTTATAATGATATCATCACCATTTATACCGATCAAAGTGTCAGTATCATCAAATCCTTCCGAATTTATGACCGTTGGGGCGAAATGGTTTACCAAGACAACAACTTCCCTCCCAATACAGTGAAATTTGGTTGGAATGGGATTTTCAAAGGAAAGAAGATGAATCCTGCCGTTTTTGTTTACATCGCAGAGATTGAATTTTTAGATGGTGTGGTAAAAATGTACAAAGGGGATGTAACTTTGGTGAAGTGATTTTAAGTAAGAGTTCATGTTTAAATTTTTCTTGTTTGA
>JAHDHJ010000159.1:0-9497 GCA_020631375.1 Saprospiraceae bacterium
CTACAAGTTCGGGGCTATAGAATACGGATTGTGAATTCAAAACCAATGAAAACAAAATAAATGTCTACACTAAACACAGAACAAATTTCTTCCTCCATCCATCCTTGGGACATAAGTGAAGAAGCAGCGGAACTATGTGCAAAAGAAATTTCAAAATACGTAAAATACAATCCGGATATATTGATAATAGGTGGGGAGATTCATGGCTTAAAGTTATGCAAGGCTCTTTTGAATATTAAGGGAATGAAAGGCTCAATTAAGAGTATTTCCGTTTTTGATTTTTTTAAATTACCCGAGAATATATTTCCTTTTAAGTTTACTAAAAAAGCTTCGGAAGAATTTGAAAATGAATGGTTATATGATCAATCTTTTAAGAATGAATTTTCATCTTATTTTGAGTTTTATTCATATTCAGAAGAAGATGTCAAAGAAAAAGATGTCGAAGAAAAAGAGTTACTGGTTTCAAATTTTTCAATGATCATATGTTTATCAGAGTTGCATTATGCCCAGAATTGGGGGCTAAGACTGGCTCAGACTTTTAAATACCTCAAGGAAGATAGTGGGACATTTATTTTTGCGGAAATTAAAGGTGATTTTTTATTATTAGATGCGAATTTTTCTGAGGCTGCGAATTCAAGGAAAAAAGAAATAAAAGGACTTCATCAATTTATGGTGAGGGTTGATAAAATTCGATCGGGAACGGAGCTTTTAAATCATAGTGGAATAAATATATCAAGGCAATTTTATTGGCAGCCTGAAATCAGAATGTCTGATTTTCAAATATTCAATAGGGAAATAACACCACTTTTTAAAGAAATTGAAATATTAGTAGGGGATACCGAGGAGGGACACTTTCTCTTGAATAAGTATAATTTAACCAAGGATGTATTTTTTAATAACTGGATAGTGGGAAATGAACCGATTAGTTATTTTAGAATGGGATTTGCGGGGCAGGAGGTTGCACTGAAAAGAGTATTCGATGAGGAAATGGAAAAAGAAGAGGTTCAGGATTTAGAATTACATAAAGAAGCTAAAATTTTTGTTGCTAGTAATTTTAAAGGAATACATTATTGGGAATATCCCTATTTCGAACAGGCACTTCATAAAATACAAGCCGTAAAGGATAATAATTTTGAGGTATTGGGGCGGAAAGCAATAGATTTATTAGCTACCCATGATATGTTTGTCCCCGATAGGACAGCATACCTTTCAGTTGTCAGTTGGGATGATCTAGAAGGAGAAACGGCTTTCCCTATATTTATTATGGTAAATGATTATTTAGACCATAATAAATTATATGAGGATCATCCTACAGACAATAGATTCAAACAAAGACCAACGGATAAACTTGCGTGTTTGTTTACGAAAAAAATAGGAATTACAGGAACGGATACCCCAAATGTTGAGGAATTAATTTTTACTCATTTTGATAGGAAATTCCCAATCTCGTTTCAAGTTGATGAATACAAAGGAATACCTTCAGGGACCCAAAGGAAGTTAGAGATTATTTATGATAACCCGACCAAAATTAGATAAAGGGAATGTGAAAACCCTTGAAAGTCGAGGAACTATTACTTTTATTTTTTCCTTTGATCTTAACGGGAATGTAAAAAAGTGTGATATATTTCTTCCTGAATTATATTTTATAGGTAAAGGCATTGATCAGGCGACCAAGAAGGAAGAAAGATTGGTTAAGTATGGAGATACAAAAGACACCCCTTTGATTTCATCAGGACGGATTGTAGATATTTTTAAAAATGCAAATGTCCGGATAAATCCTTCTGTTGAAATCCCTAATAAAAGATTAAAAAGATATACGATCTTAAAAAAAGATGCCCAAAGAGTTGATGCTTATTTGGAATCTAATTCCATGTTCGGTAAGATGAAAGTGGATTATGACGTCTATTCGGATTTACAAAAGAATCCTGACTTTATACAAGTATGTGAATACTTAAGCCTTAGTAGAAATTCCAAAGATGAGGAACCTTATAGTAAAAGTTGGGAGCGGTTTATCATTGGAACCTATATTATCGCAATGACCCATCTCACTCCAAAAGGTAAGGATAAGATTACTTTTTTTTCCTCTTCCATTATTAATGAAAAAAATATTGATAATAATTCAAGACAATCTCGGGAGCGGGGATTGGGTGGGTTAATATTATATGAACTTCAGGATAGGACGGCTCCTCCTACTGTAGAAAAGAAAGTTAAAGTTGTTGACGGGAGGAAGAAGGAATCAATAGTACGAACATTTGATTTCTCATACTATGAATTTAAAAATCGTTTACTTGAATATAGGAACGAGTTCCTTTCCCGGATGGCAAACCTACTTTTCTATAAAGTAAGTATTACGGAGCATGTTAATTTAAACTTTAGGAAGCGGGCAAGTCTTGCCGCTATCGCCGCAATTATTTCCAGAAACGGCTCTCATGGAATTGGTTCCCACGTATTACCACAAGTAGCACATAGTGCCAGGAATCCTAGAGATTATCAAATACTTTTAAGTTATATACAACAACGTTTTGACTTTATTGCGCAGGTATCCTCTGAGTTTCCGAAATGGACTTTTCCTGCGTGGTTTAACGGGGATTTGATGATGCGGTTTTATTCTCAACGCTTACTGCTTGGCACACTTGTAAAGGCGGAAGGTATTGAAGCTTTTGAGTTTGACAGGGAACATGTACTTGAAAAAAATTGGCTTAAACCAGAAAAGGTAAAGGATCCGGAGTCAGGGGAATTACCTTCTTTTGAATACGGTATTGAGGAAAGAAAAATAATCGGTCGGACTAATATTGAAAAACATTTGAAGCTATTCTCAAATGTTCCGAAAAAACGATTGGTTTTAGATGGGTTCGTTCATTCCATTCAATTAGAAATGAAAGGCTTGGGGTTTTCTGAATTTGATCCCGCTTTGAATTATCCCCTAGAGGATGTTAAAGAAATAAAAATTATTCTAAGACGATCATACAAAAAAAATCAAGACGAGCTTACTGATATCGGGATATGCCGTTTCTCAAAAGAAGATTTTTTTAAAGGTGCAGGAACAGGTGCTAAAGCCTCATTTAAAGAAATTCTAACTAGAATGGTCAATAAGAATCGGCAGGTTAGAGTTATAGGGATGGAGGAAAAATATGATTCAATTATCGGGAAATTGACAATGAAAAATTGTCAATTGATTCATGGGAAATTGGTCATTAAAATGAGACGTCGTTCATTTATTGATTTTAATAATCTATCCGGTAAAAAATTTAAGGACTTACCTAGAGTTTCTGTTCCTGAACTACCCACAGGATATTATGATTTAGGGAAGGACGAGAAAATAGAAAAAGCCCTTGAGGCCACACATGGTGCGGGTCGCCCAAATAGGGAATTAATCTTTTATGGCGTATTATGTACGGAGGACATTGAAAAGGGTGAAATAGGAATCCTTTCATCGTACAAGGAGGACTATAATGAAAAAATAAAATACGAGGATTATAACGATCCTCTTCCTCATGTCTGTATTAAATTGAAAAATAAACACAAAGACGAAATAATCCATAATCCTGAAATACGTAAAGCGTTGTTGAAAAAGGGACGTAGGATTTTCGTTACCGGGAAAATCGTAAAAAAGGGCGGAAAGAAAATAGAAATTCATAACGCTGAGATAAAATATATTGTATGGACGGACTACGTAGTAGGGGATGGTCATGATATAGAAAATAGTGATGTATTATATATGGATACCCAAGTTGCTATTCCGGGGGGAGTGGTTGGATACCAAGCGGTTTACACCATTTTAGAAAATTTAATTCGTAATGCCGCAAAACATGACTGGAGAAATTTGCCGGTTGAATACAGGTTCGGTAGGAACCTGGAAGTAAAGGTTGAATTAGAGGACAGAGCGAAAAAAGATTATTTGATTTGCAAGGTTTGGACGAATGCACACAATATGCTGAGGAAAAACCAGAACGATAAAGATGACAAAGAATGCCATACGGCCAAAATGATTCTTAATCCTCCGGATGCCCAAGATTTAAAAAACCTAGGAACCAGTTTGCCCCTGAATTCGGGTACCAATTTCAAATTAAGTCAATCCATTTTAAATAAGGATAAGGATTCTGATAGGGGAAGATTTAATCCGACGGATTTGGGTATAACGGAAAAAAGAATTGCCGCCGGATACCTGAATATGGTGGAACCTGAGGTGATCGCCGGATTAATGGTAGGGAAGGAGGAAGTGGTACTTGGTGAGGTCCCTGATGGAATAGATAAGGGTTTTATTAAAGCTACCTCCGTTTGGGAGGCGGACGGGAACACATTGATCCCTCGATTCGGCTATAAGATTAAATTAAAAAAACCGAAGGAGTTATTGGTTCTTTATAGAGGGAAGCATCTTCCGTTTCCGGATATGGCAGAAAAGATTTCACAAGAGAAGTGGAATCCGGGGATTAGTCTTGATTATGAAATATGTCTTTTGTGGATGACGGATTCCGCAGTGTATCAGAAATTAAATGATCAATCGGATTTATTTTCTCTTCTGAAAGAATTGATAGATGGTAAAAAAGTGGATGAATTAATTTCACGTGAACTAGAAAAATTCCCTTTCCGGTTATTCTGTGTAGTAGATGATGTTAAAAAAGTATATGGAACATTAAAAAATAAATTTATTAAGAAGAGAATTTTCTTTATTTCTTCAAATGAGCTTGAAGATGTGGAATGCCCTGAGAAATTGAAGATATTACTCCAGACTCTTTGGATGAATTTTTTGAATCCCGCATCGAAGTCTAGCCTTGGTTCAACGAACTATAATTTGCATGTTAATTTAGGTTTGAAAGAAGGTGGATATAAAAGAAATTTACAAACCGACAATTCAGTAGTTTATGGAACCTATGCCATTTTTAAGAAATTTATCATCCAAAATTATATTTCTGAGGATGGGAAATATAGTTTTTCAGATCTCAGATTTGAACCAAGTGATTTGTCGGCACCTAATATTTTTCCGTTCTTAAAATCATGGATAATTCTTGAATATAAATCCGCCGATTGGAAACTTAAGTTTTCAAGACTTCAAGGAATTTTCAAAAACTATATGGAAATATATAAGGCGATGTATTCCAAAACCACTGATTTAGTTGAGACGCTTCCGGTAGTTTACCGCCCTGAATCAACGATGGAGAAAAATATGTTTGAAGCCAGTGATTCTAATTCATGGAGCTCATTATTTAATACTGTTAATGGGAATTATATAAGTGATTTTAATATCTCCTCGGATGGTAATACCGGAACAAGAGTCATTTACGAAAGGCATAACCAAAATAAGAAGTCAACGGGAGTTCTATATCAGGATTACTTAAGTGGCGGGCAAATATTTTACTCTTTATTAAAAGAACATCCGCAAGATAACGATTATGCAAAGCGAAAGTTGATTCTTCAGCTATTGGAAAACGCAATGATGAGGGTTTTAATATTGGATGAAAGGGTTTTTAATTTTGTGTATGAAAACAATTACGTAAGACGTTTGGCTAATGTAAATGTATTTATTCCAAACCAAGTAGAGGTAAAAAAACAAAATGACGATCTACAGCAGCTTTTGGAATTAAAAAACAAATCCCTCCAGTTGAATTTTTCCGGTTCTCCATTAATTGTAGAAAGAATGAAGATATACCTTGATCATAATTCAATGAACGAGGAGGACAGAGCGAATAATAAATTTAATTGCATCATTATTCATCAGTCCTTGTTAAATGAGGCTTTCGGTGAGGGAAACCATGAAAATGAAGACAATGAAATTAAAGAGACTCGCCAAGATCGAATAGATAATTTCATATTTGAATTGAAACAACATATTCCGAGTGTAATCATCACTTCCGGAAAGGGAAGACCGGCTGATATGTCTTCACATGCAAAGTTTCTTCCTTTCTCGAATATTGAAGGTTTTATCATGAAAGAGTATCCTGAAAAATTTCTACTAACTCAAATGATTTTCAAGGCATTGAATAAATACAATAACTAAGATGAAAAAAGAAAGACAAGTAAGAGTATCCGTTTTTCTCTCAAGTCTTGGTGATTTGGAGAATGAGGTGGATCGATTTGATAAGGTTTTTTCCTTCATTGGAGAGGGTGATGAAACTTCCTATCATTATTTTGAGATTGGAAACTTCAATGATTTTTTTGAATACAATTTCTCAATAAGGGAAAATGCAGCTATTCTACTAATTACCGGTCATTCGTTTCGTCTAAAAAGAGGTGTAAGTCTTGCCGATTTGATGGATGAAAATAGTGGAGTAGCAAATGAAGTAACGACCTTTTTCGAAAATGAAATCCCTACTTTTCTGACAAAATTATTGGGAAGAAAACCTTTCTCGATTGATTATTTCCTTCATTGGGGTAGAGATGATGCTGATAAAATTACGCATTCATTGAACCAAACCATTCTTTCTCCTGCGGGTATAAGTAGGGTTTATTTTAATTTCTACAGATGCCAGAATGATGATTCCGTATGGCGTAAACTCGTTAAAATAGAGTCATGGAAAGATTTTTTAGATGCTTTTACTCTTCCATGTTCGACCCAGTTTAATGATTCCGAGAATTTATTATTAAAAACATATACCGGGCAGAATGAATTCGAAGATGAAGTAGATAGAAAATGGGAATTTATAATTAATCTAACGTCAAGTAATGAAGAAAATAATCTACCCTATGTAAACATTTTTGATCCCCCGACTAGATATTCCCCAAAGTCCTACAGGCAAGAAGTTGATAAGGTTAGGACAGCTAAACAAAAGAAGAGTGAGTTGAAGTTTCGGGGACATAAACGAAGTAGTCAGGGTGATTTTTCTTTTAAATTTGTACGCTTTTATGATCGAGGAAAGATAGATGAAGAATATGGACCCTGTTTACAGAAACTAGAAGGAGAATCCCTTGATACTTTTAAAAATGTCACCGAGGTACTTAAGGATAAAGTTCTAAAGGATAATTTTATAAAAGCCGGGGAAGATGAAATACCTGATTTCTATATTGCTTTCGCAAAGATGGAAGATTTCAATGATAGTAAAATGTATCATGAGTTTTCCTTTGCCCGTTGTTTTTGTGAAGATGTGCAAGAAGGTCAAGGCAACCATAAAACGTATGTAAGATTCGTGCCTGTAATCACCATCGGCTTAATGAATATAATGAGTTACGACTACGGGCGTGATTTCTTGAATTATTTTGATGATAACCCTAAAACGGAGAATACTGAAGTAGGTAGCCATATAAATCATGCACATTCTATTTATCGATTATTAAATCTGGATAAACGATTTCGTTTTTTCGATAGTTCTATTTGGCTCCATTACGTTCCTGTAACGAGGCATTTTGAAGAGGAAATGAAGCTGGCTTTAAGTAATATTTCCTATAATTTAGAAAACGATATTTACTCCACGATGGAGGCGGTTGAATTTATGCAGTTCCATCTTCGCTTATTACGCCATAGTTATGTGGATAATGTAAGTAATGGATTAAGGAATGCCCCGTATATAACGCCTTTCGTATTTCATCCGGAAAGTAGGATGCGGAGATTGTCAATTATGGAATTGGCGAATATTCGAGAGTTTGATTGGGAGTTTCTATTGGTAGATGATCAAATCGGAAAGAAACGTACCCTGTATCAGGTGCCTGACGGAGGCACGATAAAAAGAATTGATATATGTAAGAGAATAATTGTTGAAAATGCCTTAAACGGGAAACATTTTGAGGAATATCATGATGGTGAACTTGATTTATTTTCATTAAACTCCTCCACTTCTAGTTTTAAAATTAACACCTTGACGAATCCTGAGGATGCATATTCTAGACTTGTAAATAAGGTTGAAAATGGAGGAAAGGAATCCGATCTCTTAGCGGAAAAAGAAACCATAGTTGAAGAAAAAGATTCCGAAGAGGAAGAAAAGAATAATAAGCGATTTGGTACTCCCGATATTATTTTCATGAATTATTTATTTGAACCCAAGGAAGGAGCTTATCGTGAGGGAGATACCAAGCATGGTTTCGATTTTATTAGGAAGTTGTATCGTCTGGTTACGGAGAAGGGTGGGGGAAAAGAGAGAATGGAGAATCGTGAAAAGGGTTTAAGGGAACTCAGGAAGGCTTTAGGTCCATTCCAAAAATTAAATATTCTTCCTGTTTCTAATTTTGAGGAGGCAATGCAACTCAAATTACAAAGCATGGGCGTTCCTCTTGAGCATCGATACTGGCATATTGAAAAAGGGGTAGATCCGATATGCACCCCACACTTGTTTCGGTACCGGGTTTTTAATATGCTTTCTAATATGGTGTCGGACTATGTTAGATTGCAGAATGAAATGGATGTGAAACGGAAGTTGATAGAGAATAAAGGTAATCAAGTTTATGATAAGTATTTTTTTGAAAAAACACAATTACAGAGTTATTACAAGTATAAGAAGCCTATTTCAAGACTTGATTATATTTTTGAAAATATTGTAAAAGAAGAGGGGAAAATAAAATTAAATGCTGATATCCAACTTTCAAGAATTACTTTATTGAATGCCAAATTATTGCATTTGGATTCATTTCGTCATGAAGAAATGGGAAAGGATGTTTCTCCTTTTGTCGAGAGCCTAATGAATAATTACTTTCTTCGATTGAGAAGTAATGAGTTAGAACATTTTCGACACTTGGTATACCTTCTCATTTCAGCAAGATATCTACAGTTGGATATGTTATGGGATGAGTTGATGCATGTTTCTCAAATTATTCGTTCCAAAGGTGATAATAGCAGGTATTCCCTTCGGAAAAGTATAGAAATAAGTTTAAAAGAAATAACGAAGTATGTTTCTGAAATAAAAAATAAATCTATAGGAAATGCAAAGCGGTAAACATTACATCCGGGATTTAAATTCCGATGAAAATTTAGGGGAATGGGTATTTCGTTATCGTCATGTTAGAAAGAAAAATAATTTTCATAGCTTCAAGGATACATTAATATCAGATTATCCAATATATCTGAAGTTTGACAAAGAAAATATCGTATTTTATTTTTCTGGCGCATTAAATGAAAAAGAAAATGTAGATAATCTTGGGTCAGCCAATCTCCATTATGAAATAATTAGACTCTCGTTAAGAGAGCATTTAGGTGATGATAAAGATCCTAATTCGGTTTTATCAAGACAATTTCATGATACTGTTGAATTAGGTTCACATTATTTATGGAATAAAAATGTTTTAGGGGAGAATTATTTAAGTTATTCTACATTGCCTGATCCATTTAGGGTACTTAATGATCCTAGAGAAACTGATCCCAACTCGAGTTCGTTGTTTAGTACGCAACCTGAAGTTCCTGATGGACATTTACCTGTTAGGCATTTGATTTTGGATTTCTTATTCGATTTCAAGTATTCTGATATTTTTAAATCCAGTCCTTATTATTTCGAATTAGAGCAGAGCATAAAGAAACATTCAATGTTGTTGTCTGCCATCTTTGCGAAATTTGATTATTATTTTAATAGAGAGATGTG
>JAHDHJ010000159.1:9507-10068 GCA_020631375.1 Saprospiraceae bacterium
GAGTTTGAATATGAACCAAAGAACGACTCTCGGAAAGAAAATTCCAATTATACGATACAAACCTTATCGGAAAAATATGCTCTAGCCGAGAGACAATATCTAAAAATTTTTTACGGGAATGGCATTGCCGAAGTCATGGAAAACTCAGGTGGATGGTTTAAGAAAGCTGATGGTGAACTAAATTTGTTGGCTTTTGGATTCGAATCTCCAAAACTAAGCCTGAGAAGATTTAGATTTTTTAATGGGTATGATTATGTTGGTTTAGCGTGTAAATTCTTAGCCATTTGTATATTTTTTATTGGTGGGCTCTTCTATCTTATTGGCATAGAATACATAGGGTTTTCTCCCTTATCCTACTTGATTTTATTCTTTTTGGGATTCATGTTGAGCATGATAGGAGAAAATAGAAGAGTACCGCAATGGTTTGAACGAGAATTTGTATTTCGAGATAGATTTATGCAGGGGACAAATAGTGAGTTAGTGAATGAGAATCATTCACTAATAACAAATTTTTATTTAAAACGGAATAATTTATTCTTAGCTTTTTTTCATTTATTTCCC
>JAHDHJ010000160.1 GCA_020631375.1 Saprospiraceae bacterium
ATCTCGTGGAGAGATTCTAAAAAATCATCGCCAAAAAAGCAAATCAGCATTTGCAGAAAAATTAGGGACCAAAAGCCATATAGTAAGTTTGTATTTAAAAGGTGATCGAAAAATTACCTATGCACAAGCTAAAAAAATGTGTCAGGAATTTGGAGTCAGTGAAATTTATATGTTCCAAGGAATCGGAGAACCATTTTCAACATCTATATTACCAAACCCAGAAAAAAGACTTTGTTTGGCTCTAGGAATTGATTTTTCACCAAATATTTTATTTACAAATGTAGAAGCATTTGCAAGTAATACCATAGGCGTAGATTTATGGGAAGAAAATGAACGGTTTCGAATCCCTGGAATGAAAGGGGATTTAGTGGCGTTTTATATAAATGGAGCTAGCATGAAGCCAACTATAGATGCTGGGGACATGGTTATTTGCTCTCCGGTTTCTATAAATAGCGATTTAGATGAAGATGAAGTTTACGCAGTTGTTTCTAATTCTTGCGTTTGGGTGAAAAGAGTCCAAAAATGTTTTGATAGACATGGAATATGGACACACCTTAGATTAATATCAGATAATAAAGAAGAGTTTGATCCATTCATTATTGAAAATTCAGAAGTGCGGAGGTTGTTAAGAGTAACGAGGCGGATCACAGGATTGAAATAAATCCATGTAGATTTTCTCAATTGAGAAAATCTACCAATAATTTAGGCTATTCAGTTTTCCTTGTTTTTTGTTTCTTGTCAGGTTATTGCTGTTTTTGATTCAGCTCTCAGGCTAAAATGTTAGCTTGGGAGCTTTTTGTTTTCCAGCTTCGCTGGAAAACAAAAAGCTCTATTGTTAAAAAAGTCATAAGGAGATAAAAAAATGAGTAATTCTTTTTTGGTTTAGACAGTATTGAGTAATTTTGTTACTCAAATTATGATAGAAACACTAATATCATCAAAAACAAGAGTCAAATTATTGTTGAAATTTTTTCTCAATAGTAAAATGACTGCCTACCTAAGAGGCCTTGAGGGAGAATTCGGGGAATCATCAAATGCCATAAGAGTCGAGTTAAATCGTTTTGAAAAAGCAGGGATGCTTAGCTCCTTCATGAAAGGAAACAAAAAATATTTCAAAGCAAACCAGAAACACCCCCTCTTTGGAGAAATACACCAAATCTTATTAAAATATATAGGCTTAGATAGCATAATAGAAAATGTTATTAATAAACTAGGTGATATAGATAGAGTGTATCTAGTAGGGGAATTTTCAAAAGGGTTGGATAGCAGAATAATAGACTTGATTTTTGTAGGGAATATAGATAAAGTATATTTACTGAATTTAATAGAGAAAGCAGAGGAAATGGTTGATCGAAAAATCAGGTACCTGATATATCAATCAGATGAGTTGAAAAAATTGGATTTTGAAGAATATGATCCGGAACCATTATTATTATGGTGCAAAGATTAAGAAATAGATGTGGGTTAGAAGTAGGCTAGATTAATAAAGTTTACAGGGTGTTTCAAACAGATTACTTCTACCCACATTTTTAATAAAGAGAGGAATGAACCATAGTGAGAATTCTCATTTAAGTTATGAAAACCATCTTGATGATGCCAAACCAAAGTGGTTTGCCATCTATACCAGATACAAAAGGGAGAAGCTAGTACTAAAATCTTTGGAAAGGAAAGGAATTTTAGCCTATTTGCCTATCAATAAGGTAATAAGACGTTGGGATAGAAAAGTGAGAAGTGTAGAATTGCCCCTATTCAATTGTTATTTATTTGTAAAGATTAACAAAACGGATTACATAAAAGTATTAGAAACAGAAAATGTGCTTAACTTTGTGCGGTTTTCTAAAAATTTGATTTCTATTCCTGAAAGAGAAATCAACTTGTTAAAAAGGATTACAGGCGAATGCACAAATATAGAACTGGAGGAAGAGCTTATTACAGAAGGAGATGAAGTAGAGATAATATCAGGGAATCTAACAGGGCTTAGAGGGGTCTTAATAGAAAAAAACAACAAAAAGAAGTTTAAAGTAAAACTAGATTATCTTAATTATTCCTTATTGATAGAAGTAGATGCTAATTTAATAAGGAAGAGAAAAGAAAATTCGAATTTTACATCATAATAAAATAAAGGCCATCGAACTAACTGAAAAGTTGCGACTTTTCAAAGGCGGAGCCATATCTAAAATCTAGATAATTATGGAAATTGCAGTTGTTGGTACAGGCTATGTAGGATTGGTAACAGGAACTTGTTTTGCAGAAACAGGGAATAATGTAATCTGTGTTGATATAGATAAGGATAAAGTAGAACGGATGAGAAACGGGGAAGTCCCTATCTATGAACCAGGTTTGGAACTCTTGTTTGAAAGGAACACAAAACAAGGCAGACTCCATTTTACAACAGATTTGAAGTCCGCAATAAAAGATGCTAAAGTAATATTCTTAGCACTGCCCACTCCTCCAGGAGAAGATGGGTCCGCTGATTTATCCTATATATTAGGTGTCGCATCAGACTTGTCAACAATGATTGATGATTATAAAGTCATCATCGATAAAAGTACAGTTCCTGTTGGTACTTCAGAAAGAGTGCATGCTGCCTTAGCTGCAAATTTGGACGAAAGTTTATTTGATGTAGTGTCTAATCCTGAATTTTTAAGAGAGGGTGTCGCAGTAGATGATTTTTTAAAACCAGACAGGGTAGTTATAGGAACAAAATCAGAAAAAGCGATTTCCATTTTAAAGCAATTATATGACCCATTTGTAAGACAAGGTAATCCAATCATTTTCATGGATGAAAGATCAGCCGAAATGACGAAATATGCTGCGAATTCATATTTGGCAACCAGAATTACATTTATGAATGAAATAGCTAATCTTTGCGAAAAATTAGGTGCAAATGTGGATAAGGTAAGGATAGGTATGGGGAGCGATTCAAGGATAGGTAAAAGATTTCTTTTTCCAGGTGTAGGTTATGGAGGAAGTTGTTTCCCGAAGGACGTACAGGCATTAGCAAAAACGGCAGAAGAAAATCAATATGATTTTAGAATCCTAAAATCGGTAATGCAAGTAAATGATATTCAAAAGAGTGTTCTTGTTCAAAAAATCAAAAACCATTTTGGCAACGATTTAACAGGGAAAACTATAGCTATGTGGGGCTTGGCATTCAAACCCAATACAGATGATATCAGAGAAGCACCAGCCCTATATATCATAGATGGATTATTGGCAGCCGGAGCGAAAGTGAAAGCATTTGACCCGGAAGGCATGGCAAACGTGAAAGCCATTTATGGAGATAAAATCCAATATGCAAAAGACCAATACGAAACATTAATTGATGCAGATGCATTAGCGATAGTTACGGAATGGAGTTTGTTCAGAACCCCTAGCTTTAAAGTAATGAAAGAGTTACTTAAAAATCCAGTCATATTCGATGGAAGAAATCTATACGATTTGGAAAGAATGGAAGAGAAAGGATTTCACTATGCAAGCATAGGCAGGAATATAATTGGAAAAGAAGAAATGGCTTCTTAGAAGAAGCCATTTCTAATTAATTATTTCTTTTTTCCAATGCCAAAGCGGCGAAAAAAATTACGAATAGCACCTCTTGGTAATACTTGCCAAGCTCTTTCGTGGAAATAATAAATTGCCATTTTAGCAAAAAATTCTATGCCACCTACTTTAAGGGCATTGGAAATATCGCCAAAAACAAGAAATGCAATTGTAACTGTAGTAGTAGTAGCGATAATCCGCCAAGAAACTGTTTTTAACAAACTTCTGGCATGGGATTCTTTATGTACTTCACTCATAATAATCAACTTTTAATACAAATATAATAGCATTGTCAAATAAGAATAACATTCATCCGATTTTTGAAAGACTTTTACAAAAAGAAGATAGAGAAAAGAGATTGGGACAAAAATCTAAAGTACTCTGGTTGACAGGTCTTTCCGGGTCTGGAAAAAGTACGATTGCCCAAGAATTAGAACGTAAGCTATATAACGAGGGCTTTTTTCCTCAAGTATTGGATGGAGATAATATTAGGATAGGAATCAATAATAATCTTGGGTTCTCAATAGAGGACAGAAAAGAAAATATCCGAAGAATTTCAGAAGTAGCAAAATTATATCTGAATTCGGGAATAATTACTATAAATTCTTTCATTAGCCCAACTATAGAAATCAGAAATTTTGCGAAAGAGGTAATAGGCGAAGAAAATTTTATAGAAGTATTTATAAACACACCTTTGGAGATTTGCGAACAAAGAGATGTGAAAGGTCTTTACAAAAAAGCAAGGGCAGGAGAAATTAAGGGGTTTACGGGAATAGATTCACCATACGAAGCACCAGAATCACCGGATCTCGAAGTCAAAACAGCAGAGTTAAGCATAGAAGAATCGGCGCAAAAAATATACGATTATATATTACCATTTATCAATTTGTAAACCATATTTACTACACTGTAAACTAAGTTGTTTAAAATTTTGATGAGATTATTTTGGGGTTTGGCGAGGCACTTTTTGGCACTATGCTATGGTGGAGAAAAATAACGATGTCCAAATTTCAAAAGAAGCCATAAAAATTAAATTTATTTAGTTTACAGCGTATTAAAAAGGAAATTTAAATATCTAAATTCTAGAAATAGAAAATAATAATAATGAATTACCAATTAAATCACCTAAAAGAGTTAGAAGCTGAATCCATTTTCATATTAAGGGAAGTGGCAGCTCAGTTTGAAAATCCAGTACTTATGTTTTCTGGAGGAAAGGATTCCATCCTAATGTCATATTTGGCATCAAAAGCATTTTATCCGGCAAAAGTGCCATTTCCATTATTGCATGTGGATACAGGACATAATTTTCCAGAGACAATTGAATTTAGGGACAATTGGGTAAAAAGAATAGGAGCCAAACTTATAGTCGGTTCGGTAGATGAAGCGATAAAAACGGGAATGGTTATAGAAGAGAAAGGAGTAAATGCCAGTAGGAATGGTTTACAAACTGCCGTTCTTTTAGATGAATTGGAAAAAGGAAAATACGATGCAGCCTTAGGAGGAGCAAGAAGAGACGAAGAAAAAGCAAGAGCGAAAGAAAGATTTTTCTCACATAGAGATGAATTCGGACAATGGGATCCGAAGAACCAAAGACCTGAACTTTGGAATTTGTTTAATGGTAAAAAACATTTTGGAGAACATTTTAGAATTTTCCCAATCTCCAATTGGACGGAAATGGATGTATGGATGTACCTAGCAATGGAAAAAGTACAACTACCCAATTTATATTATGCCCACGAAAGAGATGTTTTTGAAAGGGATGGTGTCCTTTTGGCAGACACGGATTATATCCAAAAGAAACCCGGGGAAAAAATCGTCAGGAAAAAAGTTAGATGTCGTACTATTGGAGACATGACATGTACAGGTGTATGGGAATCCGAAGCGGAGACCATAGAACAAATCATTCAGGAAGTTTCTACGACAAGAATGACTGAAAGAGGAGGAAGAACAGATGACAAACGTTCGGAAACATCTATGGAAGATAGAAAGAAAAAAGGTTACTTCTAAGAAACCAGCTAAACCAAATTCATTAAAAACCTTTTGCAAGGAAATTGCAAAATTATAATAAGATCAAAATGACACAGCAGGAATACGAAAATATGGAATTGCTCAGGTTCACAACAGCAGGAAGTGTTGATGATGGGAAAAGCACCTTAATAGGACGATTGCTATATGATAGTAAATCCATTTTCGAAGACCAGTATGAGCAAGTAAAGAAAACGAGCGAAAGAAGAGGAGAAGAGGGGGTAAATCTTGCCTTATTGACAGACGGGCTAAAATCCGAGAGAGAACAAGGTATCACGATTGATGTTGCTTACAGATATTTTTCTACTCCCAAAAGGAAATTCATAATAGGAGATACTCCCGGACATATCCAATATACAAGGAATATGGTTACAGGAGCTTCCACTGCCAATGTAGCGTTGGTCTTAATAGATGCAAGGAATGGTGTAGTTGAACAAACAAGAAGACACGCCATTATAGCATCATTATTACAGATTCCTCACTTAGTAGTTTGTATAAATAAAATGGATCTGGTAGATTTCAAAGAAGAAGTTTACGAGAAAATAAAAGAAACGTTTTCAAATTGGGCGTCAAAACTAGATGTCAAGGATGTACATTTTATTCCAATGTCAGCTTTAACAGGTGATAATGTAGTAGAAAGGTCAACCAATATGGCTTGGTACAAAGGAACTACATTATTATATTATTTAGAAAATGTACACATAGGGAGTGATCATAACCTAATTGATCCACGTTTCCCTGTCCAATATGTAATTCGCCCTTATAATGATGAATTCCATGACTACAGAGGATATTCAGGTAGAGTAGCGGGAGGAATCATGAAAAAAGGAGACAAAGTCACAGTTTTACCATCTGGCTTTACATCCACTATTGCAAAAATTGATACTTTCGACGGAGAGCTGGAAGAAGCACATGCACCAATGTCGGTAACTGTCCTATTGGAAGATGATATCGATATTAGTAGGGGAGATATGATTGTAAGAGAAAATAATCAGCCGGAAGTTTCCCAAGATATAGATGTAATGATCAGTTGGTTCCATGAAAGACCATTGCAGCACAAAGGGAAATATACCATTATGCATACCACAAGGGAAGCAAGATGCGTAATCAAAAAAATTCAATATAAGCTAGATATCAATACCTTACATAGGATCCAAGATGATAAAATCATCCAAATGAATGATATTGCAAGGATTACTTTAAGGACGACAGTACCTCTATTCACAGACCCATATAGAAGAAATAGAATAACAGGAAGTGTCATTCTAATAGACGAGGGTACGAACGAGACTGTTGGCGCTGGTATGATAATATAAGTTTCTTCAAATTTAAATAGAACAAAAATGAAAATCCTTATAACAGGAGGTGCAGGGTTTATAGGCTCCCATGTCATCCGTAGATTTGTAAATAAATATCCGGATTATCAAATATATAATCTAGATAAACTGACATACGCAGGGAATTTAGAAAATATAAAAGATATAGATAAAGCAAATAATTACCATTTCTTAAAAGGGGATATTGCTGACTTAGAATATATCAGAGGGATTTTTGAAGAACATAAATTTGATGGAGTAATACATCTGGCAGCAGAATCACATGTAGATAGGTCAATCACTGATCCATTGGCTTTTGTTACTACTAATATGGTAGGGACGGCGGTACTTTTACAAGTATTCAAAGAAACTTGGAAAGCAGATTTTAAAGGAAAATTATTCTACCATGTTTCCACAGATGAAGTATATGGTTCTTTAGGTGAAGAAGGATTTTTCGTAGAAGATACTCCATATGATCCTCGAAGCCCTTATTCTTCATCCAAAGCAGGATCCGATCATTTGGTGCGGGCATGGGGACATACCTATGGCATGCCAATAAAAATTTCCAACTGCTCCAATAACTATGGTTCTTTCCAATTCCCAGAAAAACTAATCCCACTATTTATAAATAATATTATCAATGAAAAACCACTACCTGTTTACGGAGCAGGGGTTAATGTTAGGGATTGGTTGTGGGTCGTAGATCATGCTTCCGCAATAGATGTTATTTTCCATAAAGGGAAAATGGGTGAAACCTATAATATTGGAGGAAACAACGAGTGGAAAAACATAGATTTGATAAAAGTGCTTTGTCAGCAAATGGATGAGAAATTAGGAAGACCAAAAGGAACTTCCGAAAAACTCATAACATATGTAAAAGATAGAGCCGGACATGATATGAGATATGCCATAGATTCCTCAAAATTAATGAACGAATTAGGATGGGAACCCTCGGTCACCTTTGAAGAAGGCCTATCAAAAACAATAGACTGGTATTTGGAAAACCAAGAATGGCTAGATAATATCACTTCCGGAAATTATAGGGAATATTATTCACAACAATATATAAATCGCTAGCAGAATGAAAGGAATAATTCTAGCAGGAGGCTCAGGAACACGTCTTTACCCTATTACTAGGGCAATATCTAAACAACTTATGCCGATTTATGATAAACCCATGATCTATTATCCTTTATCTATTTTGATGCTTTCTGGAATCAAGGATATTCTCATCATAACCACGCCGGAAGATAATCCTCAATTCCAAAGATTATTAGGAGATGGAGCAGATATGGGCTGTAACTTTCAATACGCCATACAAGAAGTTCCCAACGGACTGGCACAAGCATTTGTAATTGGAGAAAAATTCATAGGCAACGATTCAGTCGCTTTGATTTTAGGAGATAATATTTTTTATGGTTCAGGATTACCAACATTGCTAAGGGAAACAGCTAAGATGAAAACGGGAGCCAAGGTTTTCGCTTATCAAGTTTCTGATCCGGAAAGGTATGGAGTAGTAGAATTCGATGATGATAAGAATGTTATTTCAATAGAAGAAAAACCAGATAATCCGAAATCATTTTATGCTGTACCCGGGTTGTATTTTTATGATAATAATGTAGTAGAAATAGCAAAAAACATAGCCCCATCACCTAGAGGTGAATACGAAATTACAGATGTGAATAAGTATTATTTGGAAAGAGGTGAATTGAAAGTTGGAGTAATGGACAGAGGAACTGCATGGCTGGATACAGGAACGTTCAATTCCTTAAGCGATGCTTCAGAATTTGTACGGGTAATAGAGCAAAGACAGGGCTACAAAGTAGGTTGTATAGAAGAAATCGCTTATAAGATGGGATTTATAAATAAAGAGCAGGTTGAAAAAATAGCTCAACCACTTATCAAAAGCGGATATGGTAAATACTTGATGAAAATCATTAGAAAATAAATCTAATCTAATATGGAAATCATTCCATTATCAATACCGGATGTGTTATTGATAAAACCAAGGGTATTTGAAGACGATAGAGGCTACTTTTTTGAAAGCTTCAATAGCGAAAAATTCAAAGAGCAAACCGGATTTTTACCTGATTTTGTTCAGGATAATGAATCCAAATCTTCTTATGGAGTCCTGAGGGGCTTACATTTTCAGCGTCCTCCATTCGCCCAAGCAAAACTTGTTAGAGTTGTAAAAGGGAAAGTTTATGATGTGGCAGTTGATATCAGAAAAGGATCACCTACTTTCGGTCAATATGCCGGAGCAATTCTGAGCGAGGAAAATAAATACCAATTATTCGTACCAAGAGGATTCGCTCATGGCTTTGTAGTACTAGAAGACAATACAATTTTCTCTTATAAATGCGATAATATTTACTCCAAGGAAAGCGAAGGAAACTTAATTTATAATGATTCCATTACGAATATAGACTGGAGGGTTCCTGAAGCAAAAATAATTGTTTCAGAAAAAGATAAAACAGGTCCGACTATAGAAAATATAATTCCTTTAGAATTATAAAAATTCCGTATCTAAAAGAATCGGAATTAATTCCAATAAAAATATACAAAATAAGCTTAACGATAAAATGGAAAAATCATTAGGAAGAGTTCTCATCACAGGAGCAGCGGGATTTTTAGGTTCACATTTATGCGATAGGTTTATAAAGGAAGGTTGTCATGTGATAGGAATGGACAACCTATTGACAGGAAACATTAAGAATCTGGAACATTTGTTTCCCTGCAAAGACTTTGAATTCCATCATCATGATGTAAGCAAATACGTGCATGTAGCTGGAGAATTGGATTATGTCCTTCATTTCGCCTCCCCAGCAAGTCCCATTGATTATTTACAAATGCCTATCCAGACTATGAAAGTGGGTTCTTTGGGAACACATAATCTGCTAGGTTTGGCAAAAGCAAAAAATGCAAGGATGTTGATCGCTTCCACATCAGAAGTTTATGGAGATCCTTTGGAACATCCACAAACGGAAAGTTATTGGGGGAATGTAAATCCAATAGGACCAAGAGGGGTATATGATGAAGCCAAAAGATTTCAAGAGGCAATAACTATGGCTTACCATACTTACCATGGTTTGGAAACTAGGATTGTTAGAATATTCAATACCTATGGCCCACGAATGAGAAC
>JAHDHJ010000161.1 GCA_020631375.1 Saprospiraceae bacterium
GAAAGAAAAACAGGAAAAAACCAAGCAGGAATATATTATGCCGTCCGGACTTTCATGATGAAAATAGGCGTTACTTTGGCGAATCTGATTTTCCCCTCCTTACTCCTCTTGGGGAAAAGTTTGGAGAATCCTCTCGGTGTTCGGACAACCGCTATCGCTGCATTTGTTTTTTGCATCTTAGGCATGTTTATTTTTAGCAGATATAAAGAAAATCTTATTATTGAACATGAGATGGACGAATCTATTCTGGATGATGGAATGATAGAATAAATTTAATATGCAAAATAATTTAAGACTAGGAGAACGGGTTATTAGTATATATATGAGAACCTTATTTTGGGGGACTATCTTTTGTAGTATTTTGATAGCTATATTTGGAAAAGATATACTTATCCTTCTTTATGCTCTTCCCTTTGGTTTCATCGTTACTTTATTTTTGTGTTTACCTGTATTAATCGTATTACCAATTCTTTTGAAATTAGTTTATAAAAAAAGTAAAAATGAAAGAGATAGGGACTTGAATTTACTCTTTTCATCTTGTGCTATTTGTCTTCCTATTATTTTAATATTCATATTTAATTTTTCTGGAATAGATACAGAGGGTTTAAGTATAGGTTTCTTTCATGAAGACCAATTAATCATTCTACCCTACGTTATCTCCGCTTTTTATCATATTATTTTCCTCAATAAAAAATGGGATATAAAAGATGGAATCACATTTGAAAATCAAATAGGGTTTGATGAATCTATTCTGGATGATGAAATGACAATAAAATAATCAATAAGCGCTTCAGGCTAATTTATAAACCCAAGAATGCGAAACAATTAGAGGAATTCGTGTAAATTAGTGGCGGAAAAACTGCTACGAATCCACACGAATTACACGAATACTAAATCAATAAATACCTCAAGGTTATTCATAAATTCTTACTTGATTAAATACATTGAACCACTATGCCAAGCAAAAAGAACTTATTCCTCCGTTCGCTTATCATTTATTTAATAACGATTCTTTTTGGCACTCTGGTAGCAGCGTTTTTTGTAGGGATGAATGATTTCTGGGGAATGTTTGTAATCGGACTCCTTATAACCGGTGCGATTTCCAGCCCCAACATACTAATCATGTTTTTCGGATTTATAATGATTTATAAGATCGAAATTTTATATAAAAATAAATGGATCAGTTTATTTTTCCTTTGCTTTTTTATTTGTTGCCTTCCATTATTATTGTACTTGAATTATTCTGTCTATTCTCCCGGTATGGAATTCAATGTCTTGCTTGAAATCATATCGATTTCTATGGGTTATATTACGACCGCATTCTCATCTATTTTCTTTGTGAATGCTTATTTCGACAGAAAGTATCCCCCAAAAGAGGAATTCAAAATATCAGTAAATGAAGACGAGAACATTTTGGATGACGGATTTATTAATTAATTTCAATACATCCATTCATCAAGATAACGAAGAAATATTTTACTTAGGTTCATAGCATCGGAAATCGCACGATGTTGTATTCCATCAAATTCAAAACCTTCTCTGTCTATTGTTTTTTTCAAACCCCAAGGTTTGTCCAATTTTTTTATTTTCTTGTATTGGTCTTTTATGTCTATATGCTGCGCGCACCAATCCAAATCCACATTATGTAAACGGCAATCTCGTTCTAGCATTTCTTGGTCAAAACGTCCCCAAGAACATAATAGATAATTCTCATCATCAAAAATACCTATCCAGTTTTGGAATTCTTCAATGACCTGATCGAATTTTTTCGCCCGATCCACATTCGATTGTTCGATGGAGGTCAGTTCCCTGCAATATGGAGAAAGCAGAGGGTGCAAAATGGGTTGAACGAAACGATTATATTCTCCAGTTACTTCACCAAATCCATTCATTCGAATAGCGCCGATTTCAATGATCTCGCTGGTATTCGCAGGGGCATATCCGTTCCAGCAGGTAGCCTCAAGGTCGTAAATAATGAAGTTCATGTTTATTTGTTTCCAAAAAAGAAAATAAAAAAGACCTCCCAATATAGGAAGGTCTTTAATTGTAACATATTTCTAAAAGAAAAAGTTTATTTTTTTACAGCAGCATTATATCGCTTTTGTACTTCTTTCCAGTTAATTACATTGAAGAAACCCTCGATATAATCCAAACGACGATTTTGGTAGTTCAGATAATAGGCATGTTCCCATACATCCAATCCTAAGATAGGAATACCTTTTACTTCCGCAACATCCATTAATGGATTGTCTTGGTTAGGTGTAGAGGAAACTACTAATTTTCCGCCTCTTTTCTTTACGACTAACCAAGCCCAACCGGAACCAAAACGAGACGCTGCAGCAGCACCGAATTTTTCTCCGAATTTTTCAAATGATCCGAAAGAATCATTGATCGCCTTAGCTAATTTTCCCGTAGGTTTTCCACCTCCATCCGGAGACATGACTTTCCAGAAAAGGCTGTGGTTATAAAAGCCTCCGGCATTATTCCTGACAGCAGAACTTTCTTTGGAAACCTTAGCTAAAATCTGCTCTATGGATTTTTTTTCCAAAGGTGTTCCTTCGATAGCCGCATTTAATTTATTCGTATAACCAGCATGGTGTTTTTCATGGTGGATTTTCATTGTCTTAGCATCGATATTCGGTTCTAAAGCCTTGGCATCGTAAGCTAGTTTTGGTAATTTAAAAGCCATTTGAATTAATGATTTTTGATAAATAGAATATATTGGAATTAACTATTAATTTCCAATCCGAGGACAAATATACATATTATTTAGTTTTTCTTCAAATCTCATATTTTTTCGATTTCATCCAGTTTCACCCAGCCCACATCACTGTTCAATAATCTTACTTTTGTCCACTCTCCTATCCTATCTAAAATTTCCATTTCAGTTCCTTCATAAATGATAAAATCTCCCGTTCCATCCGGTGCATTTCGGAATGGAATTTCTTTTTCCATCAATATGGCTCTTTTGGAATCCTTTTCAATGGATTGTTTTCCGGCTGAAAAAATAAAAGGAACAATACATAATACAAGAAAGGAAATCCCTGCAATAAATCCGATTTTTTTTTGCTTTCTTTCTTTTGAAAACATCCACATTAAAATGCCGATAATTCCCATCCACAAAAAAGAAATCCCTACAATTCCCCAAGTGAAAGCCGTGAATGACATTTTTATCTTCTTCCAATATTTCAAAAAGAAAAAATCACGGATAGGAATGACATCGCCTTTAATTTCCTCCTTTGCAATGTCCAAATTAAAATTAATATCGGCATCATTCGGGGAAATGAGCCTTGCCTTTTCATAATGCAGAATAGCTTTCGCCAATGCTTTATTATTATAATAGGAATTAGCCAAATTATAATGCAATTCTGAAGAATGTTCTGTTTTAGAAATATTCTTCAGTGCTTCTTCATATTTATTAATGGCATTAGAATAATCTTTTTTCTGATAATATTCATTCCCTTCATTCGACAATGACTCCCAAGTAGATTGGGCATACATGCCCAACGTGAAAAAAAAGAAAATAATAATACTTATGTATCTAACCATTTGACTTAAAAATATTTTTATTAAGTAATTTTATTTCTTATAAACCTATTCACTTTTCCTCCCCCTAAGCTTAGGGGGAGGAAGAACACAATTCCTTGATTTTACCAACCCTGTCATTTGCCTAAAACGCAATAATCAATTCGGTATTTCTTGTTCTAAAACAATTTTTTCATCAACAATATAATGAGGTGAATTCAAATCTGCCGGAGAAAAGGGACGCTTTCCTTTTTCCCATTTGAAGCCCTTTAATTTCAATTCTTCGTGATTCGCTTCTTTCATTGGAATCATGGAAGAAACCGGCTCGATATAGAATTTAATCCGATTCAAATCCCCTTCTTCAAAATAAATTTTCATATCGCTGCATGTTGTCTTATTCGGGCCTACATATCCTCCATCATCTTCTTGTACATAATAAACGGAAATTCCATTTCCATTCACATTCATCGTTTTGGGTTCATTATTATCGAAATCTATAATTATGTTCTTTCCTTGAATCTGATTGAAAAACAATTCGTCCGGTGTATCTACAATCAATGCATTATTGAGTAAAAAAACAGAATCTATTTTTTCATTACTTAAAGTGAAACGGGTCGTATCAGCCGAAAATTGAGTGGAATCCGACCACATCACCGGATTATAATAAAATGAAAATAATGAATCCGTAGAATTATAAACCATAGAATCACAAACCGCTTGGAAATCTTTTTTAAATACCCTTACATCCCTGTATGCCCTTAATAATTCCATACTATCATTTTCATTAATAAATACTTTTTCAGAAATTAAAGTATCCGCTGATAAATACAAAGTATCCCCATCCAAAAGACTGGTCATTATAGGTCGTCCAATGGCTTCTACATATTCTGTTTCTTTATTGTAATATAAATCATCACTTTTGATTGTAATATTATTTACTGTATCTCTCCAGTGAACTTTACCCGATGCAAAAGCATCTCCGGAATCATCATTGAACTTTACTTCATCAGCATTTAGGATTTGTCCGTCATCTTTTACGAGAACATTTCCGGTAAGGATGGTCATGTTCGTTTCAGCATCGAATCTGGAATTATCCGCTTCCACATAATTCCCTTCTCCTGTCGCTATTGTTTTTCCTTCCGTATTATATGTGTCATTTTTTCCATCATAAATAATGACTTCTGCAGAAACTTCTTTTTCAGGATCCTTATAATAAGCATCTCCCTCCAATTTCGTTATGTCAGTTTCTTCTTCGTACCACATTTTATCTGAGGAAGCAAATTTGTCTCCCTCCCGGAACTTGGCATTTCCTTCTAAATAAACTTTTTTCAGTTCCCCCTCATATCTCATAAAATCTGCTACGGCTATTTTATCGCCTTTTATATATTGTGGATTTTTATCAAACTCGGCATAATTATTTTCATAATCATAAAAACCGGATTCGCAATAAATCTTAGCCGAATCTTCTATAATTAAAGTCGGTCCGATAAAATCCGAAAACTGGGTTTCGGTATTATAATTTAATGAATCCGCTTTTAAGGTGAATTCCTCATTAATGACAAGTACGCTGTCCTTGAAAAAAGCATCATTGGTATTGGTGTTATAAATACCCGTTTCGCTGGTTAATTGTGTTGTTTTACTTTTTATCAATCCTCCGGAATAATATTCCGCAATTTTGGTGTCGAGATTATAATCCAATCGCTCTGTAAATAATTGTTGGGTAGTATCTGATAAAACGACATTGCCAATAAGGTAGGCATCTTTTGTTTCTCCAAAATATCTTAGTGAATCAGAAAAAATACTAATTGTATCCGATTGTACTATCGTTACATTTTTCCAAGCAAGAATGGCATTTTGTTTGGTGTACCAAAATGCGGAGTCGCAATAAAAAACGACATTGCCTTGTGTCAGAACCACATCTCCTTTTAAAAACCTGATTTCTTCATCTCCCTGTTTAAATCCCTCGATTTCACTTGCTTTTTCTAAATTGACAATTTCCGAAGTATCAGATTCTGTATTTGGAATTCTCTGCTTTGAAGAAATGTCCCTCTTGGCTTTTGTAGGCTTGGTTTCCGTTTTGATAAGCGGCTTATCTTTCTTGAACTTTGGCTTATTCGGACGGGGCTGTTGTGCATTGGCATTTAACGACAACACTAAGATGAAGCTAAATAAAAGGATGGATTTTATAGTGGAATACTTTGTTATCATTAGACTTTATTATCCTTAAACGAATCAAAAAATCAAATTTTTACCTTTTAACTATTATTAACTTTATCTTTATTTTTTGCTTTGCAATTTAAAGCTTCAAAGGTAATCATTTTAATGAAAAAAAATATGGCATGAATCCGAGTTTAAGCATCATTACTATTGTATTCAATGGGGAAGAACTGATTGAGGGAACCATACAAAGTGTTATCCGGCAATCTTATCCAAATATCGAATATATTATAGTGGATGGTAAGTCCAAGGACATGACTATGGATATTGTTGAAAAATATCGGAATGAAATCGACATTGTTATTTCAGAACCGGACGACGGACTCTATGATGCCATGAATAAAGGATTGGAAATGGCTAGCAGCGATTATGTTTGGTTTATGAATTGTGGGGATCATATTCCTGATGAAAACACTGTTGAAAAAATATTTGAGCATAAAAAGGATGCGGATATTTATTATGGCGAATGTATGTTCGTGAATGATGCCAGAGAACATTTGGGATTGCGGAGCAAAATGACTCCACACCAATTACCGACTGTATTAAAATGGCAAGATATGTCCAAAGGCATGGTTGTAAGCCATCAATCGTTTATTATGAAAAGGAGTATTGCAAAAAAATATATTGATAATAATCTTTGTGCGGATATTGATTGGGTCATAGATGGATTGAAAAAGGCAAATCTGATTGTCAATACAAATCTGATTCTTTCTGAATTCCTTGTTGGTGGATTATCCAAGCAAAGACATAAGGAATCTCTAAGAGATAGATATAATGTTTTGGCTGAACATTTTGGATTTATTCCCAACTTATTCAATCATTTCTATATTGTTCTTAGGGCTATTTTCTTTAAATAGTAGATGCTTCGTTCATACTTTCAACAAATTTCCTGCATTCCCTTTCCCAAATCTGAACAATTTATAGGAGTTTATTGCTAAATTGCAGGCAAAAAGGGAAAATTTGCTTAGTCTATTCAAAACCAATAGTATTATATTAAGTGTCATACTCATTCCGTACGCACTCCTGCTCCGTAGTTATGGGCTAAGTAATAAAATAACCACTGATTTTGACAATAGTGGTTTAGTATCCGACTTCATTTATGAAACACTGAATTTGGGACAACAAGGTTCATTTGTTGTAGCCCTTATCCTATTGTTTGCCCAAGCAGTACTCCTCATATTAATTACTAACAATCATAAATTCTCAGGTGACAGCAATCTGTTCGTAGGAGTATTCTATGTAATGACCGGATCAATTGGCGTTTCATACCTTGGACTGAATCCAGCTTTGATAGGAAATACCTTCTTGATATTAGCCCTGATGAACTTGTTCGGCATTTTCAAGGAAAAAGAACCATCGGGACACCATTTTGGAGCGGGATTTTGGCTGGCACTCGCTGCATTGAGCTATGGAAGCCTGTTTATTTTCTTATTTTTTGGTCTATTCGCCATCAACGTACTCAGGGCGTTCAATATAAAAGAAATGTTGCAACTCATTAGTGGGTATCTAGTTCCTTTTATTTTGTTCTTTACATATTTTTATGCTATTGGCGATACACAGGACAGTTTTCTCCCTTATTTGTCGAGTTCCTTCGGAATCATGGACTTAAGGGATGAAATTCAAGCCTATGCACTCGTTCCTATTGGGGTCATCTTTAGCATTTTTATTGCACTGATAGTGAATTATAACCTTTTGATGGAAAAGCAAGTAATGAAGACAAAAAAGAACATCAATATCCTTTTCCTATTCATTTTATTCGGTGCAATGAGTTTTGTTATCCAAGCAGATGTATGGTTGGAACATTTTACAATTTTGGCAATTCCCTTCAGTATATTGCTAGGAATCCTCTTTACGAAGATGAAAAGTACTGTTTGGAAGGAAGTTTGGCATTTCTTACTATTTTTAATTATTCCAATAAGCCATTATTTCCTAACTTGAGGCGAATTTGGGATTTTCTGTAAAAAATATAAAATACAAATCAATGAAATTCGGTGTAGTTGTTTTTCCAGGGTCCAATTGTGATGATGATATGATTCATGTACTTGGAACAGTCATGGGACAAGAAGTCAGAAAACTTTGGCATAAGGATGAAAATGCAATGGACGATTTTACTACTGAAGATTGTGTGGTACTTCCCGGTGGATTTTCATATGGAGACTATTTGAGATCCGGTGCGATTGCCAGCCACTCTCCCATTATGGCATCTGTCATTGCTTTCGCCAATAAGGGAGGATTCGTTTGGGGAATTTGTAACGGATTCCAAATCTTATGCGAATCGGGATTGTTACCCGGGGTCTTATTAGGAAATAATAATCACAAATTCATTTGTAAGAATATTTTCCTACGGACAGAAACATCCAAAACTCCCCTTACCCAAAACCTCAGAGAAAAACAAGTCATTAAAGTGCCTATAGCACATGCGGATGGAAGATATTATGCCAATGAGGACATTCTAAAAGAATTGAATGAAAATGGGCAAATCCTTTTCCGTTATTCGAGCGAAGGAGGAGATGTTTCTAGTATTAACAATCCCAATGGAAGCCTTGAAAACATTGCAGGAATCTGCAATAAGAATAAGAATGTTTTTGGTATGATGCCCCACCCCGAAAGATGTGCTGAAGAACCCCTTGGCAATGAAGATGGACGCATATTATTTGAGTCCTTAATTTCTTTTGTTCACAAAACCGTAAATGCTTAGTCATGAAGTACACTATCCTATTTGTTTTAGCTGCTTTTTCCCTTAGTCTTATTTGGGCTTGCTCAGGAAGCAAGAATACAGAGACTACTACAGTGGATGAAGACGGCAAAGAAAGAAAAGTAACCGTTTATTCACAAAAACTCTTATCTAATAAATGGAAAGAAGTCAGAACCAAAGATACCTATGATGGAATCTGGAAAGATATCGAATCGGATCATAAGATTATCGAATTTACAAGTGATGGAAAGTATTCCGAAGACAAACCAGGTAATCCTACACATAAAGGGTCGTACACTTTAGTAAATGATCAATTGACCATAGAACATTCCGGTAATAAAGTGCCTTTGGTTTATAGTATCCAATCCTTGGATAAAAAGAATTTGACTTTAGCCACCCAAGGTCGGCACGGAGCAGTTCATAAAAAATACGAAAGAATCAAATAGGGCATTTGATTTTCTAGTGGAAATACAAGCAAGACTTTTGGACGATGAAACCCGCTCCAAAAGTCTTGTTTATTTATAACTGATTTTGGAGTGGGAAGACAATAAAAAAATTAATAAAGATATGTCAATACAACAATATTTAGATACGAATAAGGAAAGGTTTTTAGAAGAACTCATGGAATTATTACGGATTCCATCTGTGAGTGCGGATCCGGCATATAATGAGGATGTTGCCAAAACAGCCTTTTTCATTCAAGAAAAATTAGTTGCTGCGGGAGCTGACAATGTGGAAGTCTGTCCTACAGATGGCCATCCAATTGTTTATGGAGAAAAATTAATCGACCCGAACTTGCCTACGATTCTTGTTTATGGACATTATGATGTCCAGCCACCGGATCCTTTGGATTTATGGGAGTCAGGCCCGTTCGACCCTGTTGTCAAAAAGACAGAAATCCATCCTGATGGGGCAATTTTTGCCAGAGGCTCGTGTGATGACAAGGGACAAGCCTATATGCACATCAAGGCATTCGAAGGAATGTTGGCGACAGGAAATCTTCCTTGCAATGTCAAATTCATGATAGAGGGTGAAGAGGAAGTCGGTTCTGTGCATTTAGCCACTTTTTGCGAAGACAATAAAGAGAGACTTTCATGTGACATGATTTTGGTTTCAGATACTTCAATCATTGCGAATGACACTCCCTCTATTACTGTTGGCTTGAGAGGCTTGAGTTATTTGGAAGTCGAAGTAACCGGTCCGAACAGGGATTTGCATTCCGGGGTATATGGCGGAGCCGTTGCCAATCCTATTAATGTTTTGTCCAAAATGATCGCATCATTACACGACGAAAATAATCATATTACCATACCCGGTTTTTACGATGATGTGGAAGAAGTTTCCATTTCCGAAAGGAAAGAAATGAATAAAGCGCCATTTGATATTGAATATTACAAAAAGGATTTGGAAATTGGAGACGTGCATGGAGAGGAAGGCTATACGACTTTAGAACGTACATCCATCCGCCCGACTTTGGATTGCAATGGAATCTGGGGTGGTTATATAGGTGAGGGAGCGAAAACCGTTCTCCCCTCAAAAGCTTTCGCTAAAATCAGTATGAGACTGGTTCCGAACC
>JAHDHJ010000162.1 GCA_020631375.1 Saprospiraceae bacterium
TTCAAGACGCTCAGATTCAAGTCCAATGCCAATAGTTGGAAAATTAATTTTGCAAGGAATGACCAAAAGAGGAATGAGATTTCTACTTGGGCACCTGTCCCTCGGGGATTCAATGTAGCAACACTTGCATTTACAGGGGAGATGCTTTGGGGTGAAACACCTAAAACTTCATCTAAAATCAAAACGGTATTGAATCCCTATCTGGCAGCATCTGTTTCCAAGGATATTGAAAATGGTGATGAAAAAGCCAATTTCAAACCCAATGGAGGATTGGATGCTAAACTAGACCTAACAAGTTCCCTGAATTTGGATGTTACCATAAATCCTGATTTTTCCCAAGTAGAAGTGGATGAACAGGTTCTCAATCTGGATCGATTTGAGATTTCTTTTCCAGAAAGGAGGTTTTTCTTTCTGGAAAATAGCGATGTTTTTGCCGGATTGGGAAACAGTAGGGTGAGGCCTTTTTTCTCAAGGAGGATCGGAGGAGTCGGAAGCGATCCGGTTACGATATTGGGGGGAGTGAAATTGAGTGGAAAGATTAATAAGGATTGGAGGATTGGCTTATTGGATGTGCAAACGAAGAAAGAGGAGGGTGTGGATGATGCACAAAATTTTTTAGTTGCATCCATTGCCCGTAGGGTAATGAAAGGTTCTCAAGTGAAAGCCTTTTTTATTAATAAGAGTGCTTTTAATGGAGACGCTCCTAAAGATTATAACCGAGGAACAGGATTGGAATTCGATTACCGTTCTAAGAAATCCAGAATCCGCTCCCATGCTTATTTGCATTATGCAACAACGGAGGAAAAATTAAAAAACAATTTTGCCTATGGTGCAAAGACAAGGTACAAGACGACGAAAATTAATGTATTCTTCGGATTGGATGCGATAGGCGAAAATTATATTACAGAAACGGGATATGTCCCGAGACTTTATCATGTGGATGAGGATGGAAACAGCCAAAGGGTCGGCTATAACCAATTGAGGACGAATGGCAGTTATTGGTTTTATTTTAAGAATTCCAATATTTTGGATTATATGGGGCCGTTCTATAAGTTCGATTTATTTACAAGCAAAAGGTGGGAATACCAAGAACATGAAACTAATTTGGGCTGGGAAATCGCATTCATGAAATCAAGTGTTTTTAGGGCAACTTTCAAAGAAAGTAGTCCTGTATTATTTTATGATTTCACACTAAGCGGTTTGGATACTAGCTTCAGCCCCGGAAATTACCACCAGAAGAATTTCAGTTTGGAATATGATACTGGGAAAAGAAACAAACTGAATGGTTCTATTGCTTTGCAAATTGGCGAAAGATACTTAGGAAAAGAATTCGATGCGGAATTGGAAATCAATTACCGTCCCACAATTTGGGGGTCTTTCAGTTTCAATTTTACCAATAGCAGGTTATACGATTTTCCTGAAAGTTATGGAAGTGCTAATTTGTTCCTAGCAGGAGTCAAAGCAGAGATTTCATTTACCAAAAATATATTTTGGACGACTTTCCTACAGTATAATACCCAAAAAACGAACTTCAATGTCAATACCAGGTTCCAATGGAGAATAGCTCCAATGTCTGATATTTATTTTGTTGTCACGAATAATTATTTTACAGACCCCATTGCCCAGAGAAATTGGACGATTGTTCTGAAAGCAAATTATTGGTTTGATTTCTAAGAATCATTTTCTATCCAAAGGGTAAGCCATATCTGCCAGTTTCGGATTTCCATAACAATTCACAATTCCTTTTTCTCCGTTTTTTTGTTCTTGAATGATACCTTTCCATTTTTTTCCACAACTATTTTCCAATTCTGCAAATTCCCCTAAAATCAGTTTTCCTCCGGGACGGACAATGATTTTGGCATCCTCAGCCAAAGAAATCCTACAGTTTATCCTTAGTTCGGAGTCCTTTGTAATGATAATATGTCCCGTCAAATCCTTTGCACCATTCCATTGTTCAATTCCCCTGATTGTAATGTTGTTCGTAATATCCAAGTCACACCAGTTCTTAAACAATAATTTGCGTTGATGGGAGTCTTTCTTGGAGAAGTTCTTATGGATAATGCCCAGTTGGCAAGGAGTCCAAGAATTCCTATAGGTATTATAATCCATAAAATTATTGGACACCTTATCACAAGGCGGAGCACCAAAATTCCAGCAATTAGCATGTGGTGGAGTATCATCACAACGATCCCCTTTTACCCAAGAATGCCCCAAACCCAATACATGTCCGATTTCATGATTGAGCAAACCTCTTTGATACCATTCCCTCAATGGATACTCAGGAGGATTGCTACCTGGAGAAGCATTAAAATAATCATGGTAGAGTCCTAATAATTTGATCGAAGTACCGAGTGCAATCCCTGTAGCATTCTTACTATATTTTTTTGATTTAAGGCTGTCTTCATGGTGTTCCATTAAAAAAACATTCAGTACTTCTCCTTTGCGGACAGCATATTTTTTTATTACCTCCCGATCATAATGATTCTTGTTTTTCCCTTTACTTACCATGAAATAGTAATCGTCATCCTTATGGATATAGATTCCGTCATCCCCCTCAATATTAGGGTCGGGACTTAGGATGTATCTGTAGCCTGTGGGAAGTACCGGTGTTTCATTGCCTTCCGGTAGATTCATTTTCTTATTTCCATTGTCAAGTGTATTATTGGCATGCGCCATAATGTTTTTTACATATTCCTTAGCCAATTTTTCACCGAAATTACCGGTTCCATCTGATTTTTGCATGATATGGAAATTAAGCCTGATTACCCTTAGCGGATTTATATCTGCTTTATTAGCCGGAGGGACATAATTTTCCCATTGATTACAAGCCAAGCTAGTGTTTCCCGAGGCTTTTAAAATTTCAATATCTGATTCTCTGATAAAGTCACTTCCTTTTTTTGAACAAGAAAGGGATAGCGATAATAATAGTGCAACAAATAATAATGTATTCCTCATTTTCATTAATTTTATCCTTTACTGGAATGCTAGGGTTGACTTTTTTATCAAAGTCGAAATTTATATCCAATGAATTTGGATTGCCAATAATTGTTAGACAAAGAAAAGCGTCATGTTTCTTGCAAAATCTTTGATTTTTCACAAAACTCTCCTTTTTTTCTTTGATTATGGACAACTTGGCTTAATTATAAGAAAAGTAGCTTAATTTTGTAATCTAATTATTATAATCAAATTTATAAACACCCATAAACGTGTTTAACATGAAAAATCTATTTATTTTATTTATTCCCCTAATTACACTATTCTTTTTTTCTTGCCAAACAGATTCAGGGAATGTTGGCGAAATTGCAAAAATGGAAAAAATTGTAGATGAATCCCCTACATCCGAAAACGTTAAGGAACTTGTAGCTAAATATAACGAATATGCTAAGGAAAATCCGGACGATGAAGAAATGAACGGCCGTTATATGTACAGGGCTGCATCCAAACAACTCCAAACCAACAATGTTAGATCTACCATTTCGTTTTTAAATCAAGGCATCCAAAAATATCCTAAGTCTTCAGCAACACCAAATAGCCTTTATCTTCTAGGGGAAACATACAAAACGAAATTCCGCCAACCTGAACAAGCCAAATTGTATTATCAAGCTTTGGTTGAAGGCTTTCCTACACATAAATATGCTGAAAAGGCTAAGGGTAACCTAGTGGGAGGAGAAACATTATCCGAAATGGTTGAAGCGATTAAGAATGATATCTATATGGATTCCACCCAAACAAGAGTCAACCCGAATAAGGCACGTAAATTAGTGGACTTGTATTCATTACATGCAAGTGTTCTTCCCAGCGATCCAAAAACACCTAGCTACCTTTATGACACTTATGAAATTGCTAATTCAGTGAGGATGTTCGAGCAGGCAGCTACCGCTTGTGAAAAATTATATAAGGATTACCCCGATCATAACAAAGCGGCAACTGCCATGTTCCTCTCGGGATATTTATATGAAAATGAATTGAGGGATTTGGATAAGGCTAAAAAACTATACGAGGATTTTCTTGTACAATATCCGGATAATGAATTTGCAAAAGATGCAAAATTTTCTTTGGAAAACCTAGGGAAACCTGCGGATCAATTATTAGAGGAGTTGCGTAAAAAAAATGAAGGGAAGTAATCTTTCCACAAGATAGGAATAAGCAAAAAACGAAAAGAGTAATTCCACGGAATTACTCTTTTTAATTCAGATCAAATCCAAAATATTGAAAGAAAATAAGCATTATATATTTTACGGAACAGAGGCATTCGCTTCGGAAATAGAACTCTTCCTTTCTCATATTGTCCAAAGTAACCTAAAGGCGGAAAGTATTGGTAAACGGAAAACACCTATCTGTATTTGGGGGTTTCATGGAATCGGTAAGACAGAACTCGTGGAGGCTTTCGCCAAAGAGAAAGGCTTTCAATGGTCTTATATTGCTCCTGCTCAATTTGAGGAAATGGGTGATTTATTAGGTATGCCCAAAATCGTGGAAGATAAAACCATTTTCGCAGCACCCGAATGGGTTCCCAGAAAAGAAGGACCGGGTATTCTACTGATAGATGATGTCAACCGGGCGGATGATAGAATACTAAGAGGTATTATGCAATTACTCCAAAATCATGAATTGAGCAGTTGGAAACTACCCAAAGGTTGGCACATTATCCTTACAGCGAATCCTGATGGGGGAGACTATTCAGTTACGCCTTTGGATGATGCAATGCTAAGCCGTATGATGCACATTACCATGCGTTTTGATGTGAAAGAATGGGCAAGATGGGCAGAGAAAGCAGAAGTTGATCCTAGGGGAATGAATTTTGTGCTGACTTATCCGGAAATCGTGAATTCTGGGGAACGATCGACTCCCAGATCCCTTGTTCAATTTTTCCAAAGCATAGAGCAGATCGAAGATTTGGAGAATGAAATCGGACTTGTTCAGATTTTGGCGGATTCTTGTTTGGATAAGGAAACAGCGATAGCTTTTATTTCTTTTGTCAGGGACAAATTGGGTCGTTTGCCCTCCCCACAAAATATTATTGACAGCTCTGATTTTGGAGAAGAAATCAAATCACCACTTTGGGAAATGGTGAACCAATCCACATTGCGAATAGATTTGTTATCCACATTGTGTACTAGGTTAATAAATTATTTATTGGTCAATGATTTCAAACCGGATGAGAAGCAATTATCCAATATAAAATCCTTTATGCTTTTGGATTTTATTCCTAATGATTTACGTTTGGGAATGGCTCAGGACATAATGAAAGGAAATGATCGCCTGAAGAATATCATGGCAGATCCGGAATTGAGTTTGTTATTATTGGAAAATATGTAAGGATAAAGTCGATAGCTTGATAGTCCATAGTCCATAGTCCATAGTTTTTTTCACAATGTACTATGGACTTGGCTAGGATTTAATTCTTAATTACCTTTTTAGTCAACAAACCCCGAGCTACTTTTACTTTCATAATGTAGGCTCCATTGCTTAAATCTTCGGTAGGAATATTAACAATATTTTCATTTCCAAATTCTTTTCTCCAAACGAGTTGACCGGTAATATTGAACAATTCTACGGTTTCTATTCCCGTATTTTCTGAACGGATATTCAAAACATCACGGAAAGGATTAGGTGAAAGGTCCAAAGTCAATTCATCATTTAATATTTGGGTATCACTGATTAATTCTTCTGGTAATTCATATTGCTTGAAAAAATCCCAAATGACCTGACTGGCAATAAAATCCTGATTTGTAACACCAATGATAAAACCTGCTCCCGGCCAAGTATGTTCGCCTCCTGTCACCTTATAGAATTCTACTTTTGTATTGTCATTACAAGAAGTGTATTCATACAATTCGGCGGTACAACCATCTTCGGTATCAATGTCCGGAACGTCAGTAACTGCCGGTTCTGTTGCACAACCATTATTATTCACCCACCAATCGACAAGGGTTTCCGTAGCTAAGGCATGAACTGCACCGGCATATGGTACTGTAGGGTCTGCTGTTCCATGAATTTGCATTACGGGAATGGCTCTGCCTGGATTACATGAATTTTGTTCTCCCGGCACCATACTTCCTGTCACAGATGCTATTGCAGCAATTCTATTAGGTAATTCGCAAGCCAGTTTAAAACTCATATAACCTCCATTCGACATTCCTGTGGAATAAATTTTCCTGGCGTTAATCGAATATAAACTAGACAATTCATCTATCAAGGCATCGATAAAACCTACATCATCTACATTGCTTTCTCCTTGGAAACCTACAACCCATGCGTTATTTATGCCATTGGGATGGCAAACAATAAAATTATTATTATCCGCAACGGTACTCATGCTGGTATAGAACTCTTGTTCTATGGCTTGGGAAGTATAGCCATGAAGATTAAAAACCAAGGGCAACTCATCTCCTTCCACATAATTTGTAGGAAGATGCAATCTATAATCCCTAGTCAATCCATCATGCATAATCGTCCCCAGAATATCTTGTTGTGCATGGCTGAATGAAAGGCTGCCAAATAAAAAAAATGCAAGTAAAATGTTTTTCATCTGAAATATGATTATTGAAATAAAATTTAAAACCAAACCAAGATATAAAGAATTATCGTTATTAAGATGTGGGTTATTTATAATAGACTTTTAGTAGCCGATTTTTTCAACATAATCCAATTTTTGATAAGAAATGAGATTAATTCTTTACATAATTATTTTTTGCCCTGTTTTTTTATTTGCTCAAAGCTGGGAAGTACAAGAATTCATAGGAGGTCAAGAAAATGAATCCTTAGATGTGGCAGGTATTCTTTCTGATGGACAACTGGTTGTTGCAGGGAATTATAAAACAGGTTTGACAATACAAGGAGAAACTCTTTTTGCAGAAGGTGAAGAGGATATATATTGTGGGATTTATTCCCAAGAAGGAACTCTGAATAACTTATTTTCATTAGGAGGAGAAAATAATGAATCCTTAACGGGAATGGTCATTGATAATAATGATGACATTACTTTTTATGGTGCTTATTTTTCACATAGCATTTTTGATACTTTAGAGGTGTCACCGTCCTTGAGCAATCAGGGATTGTTTTTAGTTCAATATGATAAAGGGGGGAATATAAAATGGGGGAAATCCATTGATGGGCGCTTATTGAATGTAAGTGGAAATGTAAGCCATGATAGCGAAGACAATATTATAGTAACGGGATATTTTTTAGATAGCCTAAAAATTGGAGAAACGATTCTGGAAGCGGAAAGTAATGAGGGTGATTTGTTCGTTGCCAAATTTGATACTAACGGAAATTTACTTTGGGCAAAACGGGCAGGAACATCCGGCATCATCCGTTCTACTGCCGTCCAAACCGATTCCGATAATAATATTATTATCGGAGGAATTTTCAAAGGAAGCGTAAATTTCAATAATGACTTTTTAGAAACCAATACGGCTACGCACGATGTATTCGTAGCGAAATTGAATGCTGAAGGGGTTTTTATTTGGGGAAAGAAATTGGGAGGCGTATTGGAGAAAGAGCTCGGGAACTTAGTCGTAGATGAAAATGACGAAATTTTCCTTACGGGAAGTTTTGTTGGTGTTCTGGCAGATGGGAATGGATGGGAAATCCAAAGCGAGGGATTTGATCAGAATGCATATCTTATCCGGTTAGATACGGATGGAAATCTTGTTTTTGGTTTGTCTTATGGGGGAGAGGGTGATGATTTTCCCATAGATATAAGTTTGCAAGGAGATAAGATAGGCATTACGGGTTATTTTAGCCAAAGTACTCAATGGGATACTTACCCATTAAATTCATTGGGTTCTTTTGATGCCTTTGTGGCTGTATTGGATAAAGAGGGAGCCGTCTTGAATCTTGTCTCTATAGGTGGCGAAGATTTTGTCTTGGGTTCTAGGGTTTTGTTTGATGAATTGGGAGAAGTGATTATTTGTGGTGATTTTTCAAGTGCTATGGATATTGATGGAGTCGAATATCCTAACCAAGGAAATTACGATGCTTTTTGGTTGAAATCGAATGCTACCGTTAAAACAGAAGAAGTTACTCAAGCACCTTTTTATTTTTATCCCAATCCTGTAAAGGATAAAATCTATTTCTATTCGGGTCAGAATATTAAAATTGTAAATATTAAGGGAGAAAAAATCATGGATTCGAGAGTCGGAGAAAATGATATTTCCCACTTGCTTCCGGGAATTTATTTTATATCAATAGAGGGAATGGAAACAGCATGGAAATTTATTAAAAAATAATTTCTTTAATAGCATGAAGCAAAGCTTCCTCTGTAGGCTTTTCAGCCATCCTGGTTTTTTCAAAATTGAATTCCTTTAGTTTATCCAAAGTGGTATTTCCTATCGCAATGATTTCCTCATTCTTATAATCCAAATATTCAAAATAAGCTTCCACATTCATGGGACTAGTGAAAACTAAAATGTCAGCCTTGGGGTTTTGGAATTTTTTCTTTTTGGAATTATTGTAAACGATTAAGTCAAAGGAGACAATATGTTCCCCTAATATTTTCTGAATGGATTTTCGGGAATTTTTTGCTTGGGGGAATAAAACTTTTTTTCCTTTTGCCAATGAAAGAAAATCCGCAGCTACTTCATTAGGATTGCCTTTTCCTACAAAGTCGGGAATTATTCCCGACTCTTTTAAAAAATAAGCGGTTCCCGAACCCATACATGCAATTCTGATTCCTTTGAGGGAAACAGAGGCATGGGATAAAAAATACTTAGCAGCATTTTTGCTATAAAAGAAAATAAAGTCTGTATGAGGAAAACTTTCAAATGGAATTGGATTGAATTCTATAAGAGAAAATGCTTTTATTATAGCGTAGTCCCCTAATGTAATTCTAATCGAATTTGTTTTAGAAATGTCCCGACTTATGAAAATGGTGTGTAACAAGAATAAGATAGTTTAATAAATTAATCCTGTTGGAAATTTAAGAAAATCATCTTCTGCCTCCAGCTGACAATTTAGAAGCTATCAACATTCCTCCTCCAAAAAGAAATACTAAAGCTAAAATTACTAATACTAACATGTTTTGCCTTGTTTTTTATAGTGCCTAGAATCAAGAATAAATTGGTTCTTCTCTCAAAGAAAATTGGGTGTGATTTCATCTAGTTAAGGGAGGAGTATCTCAAGGTTTTTCAAATATAAATAAATTGGTTCATCAATGCAAATAAAACACCCTTTTTAATAAATATAAAAAATATCAACATGTATTTCTGCTGGGATTATTAATTCTTCCTAGGATTATCGGCTTCTTTTCCTTGGATAGGTTATACCAATCCACACCTAAAACATATATTAATTTAGTGTCTTTTTCTCTTATGCTTCGTTATTTTTTTGTAGCAATAGCTACGGCTATTACTACAAGAAATGTCTTGTATATTTCCAAAACATCTAATTCGGCTTGCACAAAAAAGAATTCCTAATGAAGTTTATTATATGGGAAAAATTATAATGACTTTTCGAATTGAATGTCACATTTTATTAATTATTGTACTTGATAGGATGGCAATTATTGTTGAGAATGCATATAATATAAATCAAAAGGGAATAAAAGAGTATTTTATTCTAATTATTATTAAACATGAGTGTATTTAATTTAGAATGTTTAAATGCTGAATTTAGATGAACTCAAAAATGTATGATGCCATGAAAAAATCGAAATCTAGTTTTTTTGAAAAAAAATGGAAAAAATTAAACACTGAACAATTGAAGAAAACCAAAGGGAAAGGTTGGGGAAATGATACCAAATTGGAATGGGACAATTGTCCGCCGCCATATGAGCCCGGAGGGAAGAAAGATGACAAGGAATAAGTGTGATGTTTTAAGAATTTACAGGAATACTTTGGAGCTTGTTTAAAATTGGCTTTTGGAGATAAAAATAGTCATTTTTGATTAGGTGAGGCACAAAAAAACAGAAACCGCAAGGTTCACGAACACCATAGATAATCTATCGTGAGTAATTTAGCCTTAGCTAAATGAGTATTTTTGAAACAGCTTGCCACGACAGAGGCGTGG
>JAHDHJ010000163.1:0-994 GCA_020631375.1 Saprospiraceae bacterium
CGTTTTTCAAATGAAAAGGTATTCTTTCTCAAAATTTGTACATAGAAAATTAAAAGAAAGAAATGAAAACCTGGGTAAAGAACTCAATATAGAATCCATATTTATAGATAGTAGGGATGATTTTATAGAGCCTATTGAAAAGATAAGATCTATAGCATTATATATTCTATCTATCATTGATTTTTTAGCTTCTGAATTTGAATTTGATTATTTTTTAGCCTACGGAACACTTTTAGGAGCTATAAGACACAATGATTTTATTCCTTGGGATGATGATATTGATATAATGATGAGCAAGAGTGATTTGGAAAAACTTTTGTTAGTCTCACATTTGCTACCTAAAAGTTTAGAGGTGAGGGCTGTAGGAAACAATTTTATAAAAATAATGGACCGCAATTCTAAAATTACTTTAGATGGGAAAAGAGGTGTTGCCATTGATATTTTTGTATTGGATGATAAAGAAGAAAAATTCTATTTTAGAAATGTACATAATCAAAAATGGATTATTAGCAAAAGAAAAAATTGGTTTCCAATCACTAAACATAAATTCGGCAATCATGAATTTAATGTACCTGCTAATTACAATGAAATCCTAACTATGATTTATGGGGATTATATGGTTTTGCCTCCTGTCGAAGAAAGGGTTTATAAGCATATAGGTTTGGATAAAATCATTATTAACTCTGTTAAGAAAAAATAATGTGAATTGGTATTTAGAGCATATTTAAATGACCGTTTTTAACTCCAAAAGCCAATTTTAAACATGCTCTTACTAGAAGCGGGAACAAAAAGGCAGGGAAAGAGAATAATTAACCTCTTTATCAATTTATTTTAATGCAAATAAGCATCTATCTGTTTGTTTGAAAGTATTATATCCTTTCTTTTTGAGAATTTCCATTATCATATTTCTAGGACTTTCATTATTCCTTTCAGGAGAAACATCCACTACGATTACCCTTGGTATATAGAACCCTAAACCTTTTATAATCTCTGG
>JAHDHJ010000163.1:1017-9966 GCA_020631375.1 Saprospiraceae bacterium
TCAGCTTCAACTTTTAAGTATAGGTCTTTCTGGTTAATATGAAATTTCTCTATCAATTCTTTTAGAGTAATAACAGTTACCTTTTCATGAATACCTAAGTCTCCTTCGTCAGGGTCTAAAAAACTATCATCGCATCCAGAAACAGACAGGTTCAGATTTTTAATTCCAGAGATATCACCTAAACCTAATTTCTGAATCGTCACTTTGGATGTTATTTTGTGATATTCTAAATTAAGCTTTAGACATTCAAAATTCTTACTAGAAGGCTCTATACTGAAAACATTTTTAGCTCCAGCTTTTACAGCCGCAACCGTAAAACCACCAACAAATGCTCCACAGTCAATTACAGTATCTGTAGATTTTATCTTTATATCTTCATGTGTATATTTAGTGTATAGGTATGAATCGTACCCATGATATAAATTGTGCAATTGCCGATAATCAAATTTCATTCTTGAAGAATAAGGGAAATGGAAACTGATTTCTTTTATTTTATTAGTTGCTAGAATTACATTATTATCCAAAGGAGAAATTCCAGTATGGAAATGAAATCGAATTTTCTTTAGTATCCTATTAACTCTATTTTTTAATTTTACAATTAAGTTTTTCATTCGCAATCACTACTGAAGGTAATAAAATATTATGGCTTATAAATTAGATTCATATTATAAACCAGTCTCCTTTTTTTCTTTAAGGTATAAGAAAATTCCTCCACCAGTTAGGAGGATTATTAGAATAGAACTAATTAAAGATATTTTAATGCCTAGATAATACTTTTCAGGTTGAAATTCAAAAATAATCTCATGTTTTCCCGGTGGAATCTTTAATGCCCTTAATAAATAATTAGCTCGAATATGTTCTACTGGATTACCATCAATATATACTTTCCAACCCTTATCTGGACCATACCAAATTTCTGAAAAAACAGCTAAGTTTTCTGTATTTGAATTAGATTCGTAAGTTAGTTTATTAGGTAGGTATTGAGTTAGGCGAATTGTGCCATTCTTATTTGGGTTCAAGTTTCCGAGGTAAGATTTATATTCATCATGAACAACTACATCTGTACTGGGATTAAATTGATTCAAGGCATCTATTTCAGCATTAGAGGAATTAACCCAACGTATGGTATCAACAAACCAAGAATTACCTAAGGCTGCTGGATTTTGTTGTGCTTTTTGATCTTGTGAAATAATATATTTCGTATTCAACATATCCAAGACTTTTTTGTTATTCTTACTGATATGGCGATCGATAATATCTTGGTAACGTTGTAATTTAGCTGCATGATACCCCCCAATACACTTATGATAATAGGAACTACTTGAAGAATTAAAGGTATTGATAGATAAATCCAAAACTCGATAATTAGGATCTTTATCATTCAAAATTTGTTTATCTACAGGACGTAAATTAAAATTCTCACTATATTTTTTCTTAGATACGAAATTATTCTGGTTTAGGTAGCGTTTTCCTATGCTCCCAAGGTCAAAAATAGTTACTAAACCCAATCCAATAATTAAATGGACGATTTTTATCTTTTCTTGTAAAAATACCCAAATCAGACCAAAAAATATAGCAATGATAAATAAAGAACGGAATGAATCACTTCTCATAAGGTTTTGCCTATCTTCAATAATGGCAGATAAACTATAACCCGCGGATTCTAGTCTCGCATCTCCACTACTTGAAAAATCAAAAAAAGAAGGTCCCATTAAGGCAAAAAATAAACAGATAGCTCCTGTTATCCCCCCAGATATATATAAGGCTTTGAGTACTTCTTCTTTATTTATTTTTTTATCCAGTATTTCAGAAAGCCCAAGGATACTCAGTAAAACAACAAATATTGCAGTCACACCTAAAATAGAATTGGGAGCTCTAAACTTATTGAAGAATGGAGCATAATCATACAATAATCGATTGAGCCATTCAGCATGGCTTCCCATTGAAATCAAGGCTGTAAGGATTACAGAAGCTGCTATCCACCATTTCAAGGGAGTTCTTACTAAAAATAAGCCCAGTATGAATAAAAAACATATCCCTGCACCAAAATAGGCTGGACCACTAGTAAAAGGCAATGACCCCCAATAAAGCGGAGCTTTAAAATCCTTAGGCAGCCTAGCACCTTTTCTTTTTAGGTCTTGTCTTATGGCGGAATCTTCACCTACAGGTTCAGCTGAACCACCTCCTACAAGCCCTGGAATCATACAAGAAGCTAGATCTAAGGCTCCATTACTCCAAGACATGGCATAGTTCCATTCTAGACCTTTTGTTTCACTACTGTTTGTAGGGCTTTTTTGTGTATTAGATTCTAAGATCGGGTCACCGCGCATTGTATCTTTGGAGTATTCATAAGAAGTCCATAAATTAGTAGCAGAAGAACCCAGACCTAATACCATTCCAATCAATAACACTCCAGATGCCTTAAGGAAATTTCGGCCGTCCTTCTTTTTTATTGCTAATCCGAGTTCTACTAATACATAAATTCCTAGACAAATGCCAAGGTAGTATGTCATTTGTACATGATTACAATAAAGATTTAGTCCAAAACCAAGGGCAAAGAGGCTACCTCCTAATAAAATTTTATTCCTATATGCAAAAATAACACCTGCAATAACCAAGGACGAGTATGCCAATGCCATGAATTTTGTCATGTGCCCAGCTTCGTAAAGAATAAAATGATTGGAAGTGAAACCAAATGCAATGGCTCCGACCATACTCAGCCAATTATTGACACCCATTATCAATAGTAGTATATAAAAACAAATCATTGCTGCGAAGAAATAACCTGTAGGGGGAGGAATATATAATCGCAAAAAAAGATTAACGTGTTTTAATATGTTACCATTACGATTCGTGGTGATTTGGTACGTTGGCATGCCACCAAATATCGAATTCGTCCAGAGGGTTGTCTCTCCGGTTTTTTCTTTGAAATCATTTGCTTCCTGAGTCATCCCTCTATGAGATATCATATCACCCTGCTTAATTACTTTCCCTTCGAATTGAGGAAAAAAATAAATGCTTGCTAATAATAAAAAGCTAGTAATAACTATTATATGTGGTATGATTTTTTGAATTAGGTTCTTATTCATTAGAAGAGTATTGTATGATTATCAAATCGACACAAATTTACGGAATTAGACAAGCTATAAAAATAATTATCCAGAAAATAAAATATCAACAATCTATTTATCAATACTATTACTGAATCGATCAATCTCGGTTTCATTTTTTTTCCACAACCTTAGCCATATTTTTTTAGAACGCAGCCCTATTTTTTTCTGAGCCCAAGAAAAAAAAATCACAAACCTAAAGGCGGTCATTTTGGTATTCAAAATACCAAAATTCCAATTTTGTCCCAAGCCTTCCCATATCTGTTCGATAGGATTATGTTTACTATAATAATGCCAATTCATTAAAAATCACATCTGTCATCTTGATTCTTTTGGCTTCGTCCTCCTTACCTTTTTACACTTATATCTCAAGTCTTGGAGAGATTGTCCATCGTACTTAAACAAGGCGGGGTAGAAATCGCTATTATTCACCTAATCCTAAATTCAATCATTATGTCTCAATAGTTTATAATAAATTTCTACTTGCGAACGAATAGGCATATCATCGTCTGTTACTTGATAATGATTTTTCCTATCCTTATCCAATACCCTGGCTTTTACATTATCCGTGAGTTGCAAATCCAAAAATGCTTTTATCTCTGCCTTGAGTTCCTTATTATAAATCGGGAAAGCCGTTTCTATCCTATAACTCAAATTCCGCTTCATGAAATCTGCGGAAGAAAGATACAGTTCATCCTTGCCATTATTGGCAAACCAAAAAACCCTCGCATGTTCCAAATATCGGTCTACGATACTGATGGCATGGATATTTTCACTGAATCCTTTTACATTAGGAACCAAACAACAAATTCCCCGGACGATCAAATCTATTTTCACCCCGGCATTACTTGCCTCGTATAATTTGGAAATGATTTCTGCATCTTCCAGACTATTCATTTTCAAAATCATATGGGCTTTCTTTCCCGCTTTGGCATGTTTGATTTCCCTGTTCATTTTTGCCATTAGGGAGGATCGGAGGTTGAACTGACCGACCAAAAGGTGCTTGAACTCCGTTTGTGGCAATTTAACCGTTTCAAGGAAATTAAAAATTCGGGCGACTTCAGAATTCAAGCGCTCATCCGAAGTAAACAAGCCGAAATCGCTATAGATCCTAGCAGTTCCCTCATGAAAATTCCCCGTGCCCAAATAGGCATATAATTCGCTCGTATCATCTTTTTCCCTTCTGACCAATGCCAGTTTGGAATGTACTTTCAATCCGGGAAAACTATAAAAAACCTGTACGCCTGCCTGTTCTAATTTTTCTCCCCAAATCAGGTTCGCTTCCTCATCAAATCGGGCTTTTACTTCCACGAATACCATCACTTGCTTACCCGATTTGACGGCATTGATGAGGGCGTTCATGATTTTGGATTTTCGAGCTACCCTATATTGTACAATCTTAATATGGGTTACATTGGGGTCTTTCGCCGCTTCCTCAAAAAAACGGACGACCGAATCATAAGATTGGTAGGGAACATGTATCAGGTGTTCTTTTTTGCGGATCGCCCCGAAGAAATCCTTTGCCTTTTCCAACTCCGGATAAGGCATCGGAGGCAGTGGACTATTTTTCAAATGATCCTTACCAAAGGACGGGAATTTGAAAAAATCAAAGTTATTATGGTATCTCCCCTCCCGAATCAAATCCGCATCATCCAAACCAAAGGTATCCATCAGGTATTCCAATAAATTGCTGTGCATCGCTCGGTCATAGACAAAACGGGAGGGCGGACCTACGTTTCTTTTCTTGAGGCTTTTCTTGATTTTAGGAATCAGATCGCCTTGGAATTCATCATCCAGATATAATTCCGCATCCCTTGTCAACTTAATGGAATAAGTATCTACAATATCATAACCGGGAAAAAGCAAAGCTACATTATGCCTTACGATATCATCTAAAAAAATAATGTCGTGGGTATTATCCTGAGTAGGAATTTCCACAAAACGGGGAGAATAATCCGATGGGACTTTCACTATTGCAAATTCAGGTTCTGCATCCGGAACTCCTTTTTCCCTTAATAAAAGACTCAAATATAATTCTGCATTATTGAGGAAAGGACGAACCATTCCATGAACCAATAATACCGGTTGTACGAAAGGCAATAGGTTTTCACTAAAATATTCCTCTACGAATTTTTGTTGATCCTCATCCAAATCCAAACGCCTGAGGATTCGGATGCCATTCCGTTTTAAATCGGGAATGATTTGGGTTTCAAATATTTCACTGATTTTGCCTTGCTGGCGATTGACAATCCTTAAAATACCCTTGACGATTTGCTTGGGGGAAAACTCTAATTTTTTTTGGGTTTTCTTACCCAATCTCATCAGATTCCTATGATGGGCAACCCTCACCCGGAAAAATTCATCCAGATTAGATGAATAAATCGCCAGGAATTTAATCCTCTCAAAAAGCGGAACAGCAGGATCTTCGGCTTCTTGAAGCACTCTATAATTAAATGAAAGCCAACTGATATCCCTATGTATTATGGGTATTTTCTTTTCTTCTGCCATGTGTCAACCATTGAATCCGCTACTTGAGATACTGTTTCGGATAATGCATTTCCACAAATTTAGCTTCTTTTGCTTGAAAATTCTTCCAAGAACTGATATCTCCCTGAATTTTTATGATTCCGGCAGTCGGTGTATTGGGAATATAGTCATCATGAAAGATATTGGCAAGGTTGGTTGTAGTAGGATTGTGACCGAAAAAACAGACTGTATCCAATGATTCATCCAGATTTGTAATCCGGTGAAGGATATAATCTTCATTCCCTAGATAAGTATCAGGGTCTCTTTCTATCTTTTCAATATCTATGCCCAATTCTTCTGCGAAGAATTGGGCAGTAGTAAATGCCCTTACAGCAGGACTTGAAATAATGAGATCAGGCATCAATTCTTTTGCCTTGAATAACTTTGCCATAAAAGGTGCATCCCTAAATCCTCTTTCATTTAATGGTCTTTCGGAATCCCTTAGGGACATATCATCCCAACTCGACTTGGCATGTCGGATAAAATAGACTGTTTTCATGTATTTGCTTTATTTTCATTATTTCTTTACGAATGTGACGCAGCTAGGATTTATATATTTTGTTATTGATAATCAACTAGATATAAGCCACTTCTTTCTTATTGCAATGTATTAAATCATCTCATAAATCAAAGCATAAAATTAATAAATTAGCAAAAAATAGAAATAAGCTTGTATGGAATAAACATTCATCGTACCTTTGCAGTGGCGGAGTCATACGACTAGCTCCCTACAAATCCTCCAGGTGCGAAAGCAAGCAAAGGTAGTAGGTTGTAGCGGTGCGATATGATTTCCGCTTTTTTATTTCCCTGAAGTCAGATATGCTCCCCAAGTTTGTTCGGTATTAGTGAAATCTATCTTGGATGATTCCACGTATAGGAAACCATCCAAGTCCTCTTCTTCCTCATCAAAACCAGTACTCACATAAACCTTTTCTATTCCTTGTTTTTTAATCATTCGTATCGCTAAATATATTGTATCTAGTGGCGTTTCTTTATCCGCTATTATTTTATAATTTAATTCATTCCTATCCATAGTCTCATCTAATAATCTATATCCTAAATAAATTGGGATATCACTTGTCTTTGCAAACTTGTTATTTAGCTGTAAACGAATCGAATCTCCTGATATTCCCTGGTATCTTTCTCTAGGAATTCCATAAACAAAACTTATTTCATAATCAAAAGGTAATTTTATTAATTCCTTTTCATCAATTTTATTATTATCGGTTAAACGCACTTCAATTTTTAAATTTTTCATTCGCTCCTCCAAATGATTGCAACAAGTAGAAAATTCACATCGCTTAGCAGTGTATATTTTTCCTGTCTCTCTTTGCGTAAGGCGAATTTTATCTGCATTTATCATTTTCAAATCAAAAACTCCGTAGCCACATCCGATAGGTAAATCCAACACTCTTTCTTTTGTAGAAATAAATCCAGAATAGCTCCAAATAAAAGACCTTTGGTCAACTGCTACAATTGAATCATCGATAATATCCAATGCAATATATTCCCTTGATTCTGTATATTCATAATCCATATGCCAATGCCCATTCAAGTCCACTTTATTACAAGCGGAAAGCATGAATAAAAGCCAAATAAAAAAAATGTTGCTAATTGTCTTTTTCATTTTAGAAACTGTCTGTATTTTCTTTCAAGTAATTCCCCCACTCCATTTTTTCTTTAGAAAAATCAAGTTTATTGGAGTTGATATAATTAAAAGGGTCTTTTATTTTTTCTGTTTTATCAAAATTCGTTGAAATATAAACTTGGTGGATTCCTAATTTATTTAATTCCTGAACAGCATTTTTTAATTGTTTTATCCTTGTTTTTTTATCCGCTATTATTTTATAATTAATTTCTTCTTCCTTGAATTGTTTTAATTTATTTTCATGATAAAATGGCAAGGTGTATTCCGTAGTGAATTGATTGTCTATACATAATAGAACATCATTCCCGAATGCTTTATTATAATCCGAATTGGGAACACCATAGAAAATGTATGCGGAATTCGCCCTTGTTATTTTTTCCAATTTAAAATTATACACATTTTCCGGTAGTTCTATTTTTACAAAAATTTCCTTTAGATAATCTTCTAAAACATTACAACATTGTTCTTCACATTTGCTAGCATAAAATGAAGTCCCGTCATGCAAATCCATGAGTTGCATTTCATTTTCGGTTCTGTTTTTTATGGCATATCCAGCGATGCCTTTTTTATTATTGATGTAAATCTTATTCTTTTTATTATCCAAAACACCGTCCTGAGCATTCCAAAATGAATTATGATTCAAATAGCAGATACTATCTTCAAGGAAATCCAGGGTGATATAAAATTCGGCATCCCTTTCTGTTGAAACATGCCAATGCCCATCCAAAACCGCTTGTTTACAACTGCCCAACAATATGATGAGACAAAAAATGAAATAATGGAAATGACTTCGTTTCATTTGCTTACCTTTGCGAAAAATATTATTAACTAATCTAAGTTGCGTATAATCAAAGGAAAAAAGGGCTGCTTTACGAAAAATAACGCTTTCCTTTCTCCAATTAATTATACCTTACTTGAATCAAGCATAAATTCAAGATATGAAATTCTTTATTGATACAGCAAACATAGACCAAATCAAAGAAGCCAAAGATATGGGTATTTTGGATGGTGTTACCACCAATCCATCCCTAATGGCCAAGGAGGGAATTACAGGAAAGAACAAAATCCTGGCTCATTATGATAAGATTGCCAATTTGGTAGATGGCGATGTGAGTGCGGAAGTGATTTCGACGGATTTTGCCGGTATGGTGGAAGAGGGAAAGGTATTGGCGGACATCGCTCCGAATATCGTGGTGAAAGTTCCTATGATTAAGGAGGGCGTAAAAGCTTTGAGTTGGTTTACAGCGAATGGCATCCGAACGAATTGTACATTGGTATTTTCTGCGGCTCAGGCTTTATTGGCTGCCAAGGCAGGAGCAACCTACGTTTCTCCATTTATCGGAAGAATAGATGACACGAATTGGGATGGCATGCAATTGATTTATGAAATCGTGGAAATATATGCGAATTATGGTTTCATGACCGAAGTGCTTGCCGCCTCTATCAGAAGCTCGGGACATATCAAGGATTGTGCAATCGCCGGAGCAGATGTGGTGACCTGTCCTTTGAATACTATAGAGGGATTATTCAGACATCCTTTGACAGATATTGGCTTGGAGAAGTTCTTGGCTGATTATAGGAAAGGGAATTCTTAAAATGTGCCTCAGTAGTTAGGGACATTCATAAGTAAGGACATAGTAATCCCATGTTAGCTGTTTCTGGCAT
>JAHDHJ010000164.1 GCA_020631375.1 Saprospiraceae bacterium
CGTTCGTATCCCACTTGGTAAACTCATAAGGTCCTGACCCTGCTTGCTTTTCAAATTTGAATTGATCGCCATTGAAAAATTTGGCATATTCCTTTATTTTATCATTGTCCGCCAATTTTTTATTGGTCTCTCCATCCAATAGCTCTTTTAGGGAAAAGCCTTTCATTATGCCTTTGGGGTCATAAAAATAATCCGGAATTATGGTTAGGTTGGAACATATTGATGTTTCCACACTCATGTATGGTTCCTTACAAACTACCGTGAATTTCTTAGGATTATCCTTATCTATAATAATATCCTCTATATAGTCAAGGTAAGGTTTCAGCCTGTCCACCTGTTCTATCCCAGGTGTGAAAATCAATTTCAATGAATAAACTATATCATGGGCCGTGATCTCTTTGCCATTGTCCCATTTTGCTTCGGGACGGATTTCAAAATCCAAGGTTATCTTACCATCTTCCGTTTCGTTGACTTTAGCTCTTTCTTTTGCCAAGACAGGTTCATAAGTATATTTTTCCGGATGTAGTTGGTATAGGTATTGGTGGGTTTGATATCCAATTATAGTCGTTGTAGCATCTGTTGCCGTAACAAAATTAAGATGTTGGACATCACCCAATACATGTGCCCTGACTTTCTTCGCAGTTTTCTTCATGTTGTCATCTAACGCCAAAGGAGGAACAGTTCCCTCAATACTTTCTTCATCGTTTTGAACAGGGTCCGGTTTGGTGATTGGGTCTTTGACATCAGATCCATCTCCGGTGCAACTTACCAATCCAAAAGTCAGCATGATTCCCAAAAAAAGGAAATGTCCAAATAAACCTTTCAAAGAGGTTTTTGATTGTGTTTTCAACATCTTAAATAATAATTTTTATGAACGAAATAAAATAGCGTATCAATGACAGATTATAAATTAGTGTAATAATAGTGAGAATTCATCATTATTTTAAAATTTCAATGTAGGAATTCCCCTTTAATCATCCAAATATGCCATTTTGCATTACATATAGAATACTTGGCTTGCAAAATCAATTTTTATGGGAAGAATTTTAATCGCCGGCGGAACCGGCCTCATTGGACAACATCTTAGTTCTCTTCTCCAAGAGAAAGGGTTTGAAGTCATTCATCTAAGCAGAAAATCCCAGCCGAATGCCAGATTCAAAACTTATGAATGGGATTTGACCCAAGGTTATATAGAAGCCGAAGCACTTGAAAACATTGATTATGTCATCAATCTTGCCGGAGCAGGTGTGGCAGATAAACGTTGGACAGAGCGAAGAAAGGAAACTCTAATCAAAAGCAGAATTCATGGTGCTTCTATTTTTGCCAAATATATTATAGAGGGAGAATTTTCTCCTAAGGCTTATATTTCTGCTTCGGCTATTGGTTTGTATGGAAATAATGGAAATGAAATTTTAAATGAGGAAAATAAAAAAGGGAATGGGTTTTTAGCGGAATGTACTTTCGAGTGGGAGAAAGCCATCCGATTACTCGCCAAAACCAATGTGAGGACTGTTGGTTTACGAATAGGAATCGTACTGTCTCCCAAAGGTGGAGCTTTGGAAAAAATGTTGATGCCATTTAAATTCGGAATAGGGAATTGGTTTGGGAATGGTGAGCAAATTTATTCTTGGATTCATATGAATGACGTTTGCAAAATGTTCATTCTTGCCATAGAGAAACAAGAAATGTCCGGTTTTTATAATGCAGTTGCCCCGAATCCCATTTCGAATAAAACATTGGCTCATGCCATAAAAAAAGCCAGGGGCAAAGCTTGTCTGATGCTTCCCGTTCCGGCAATTTTCTTAAGAATCCCCTTAGGCGAAATGGCAGATGTGGTTCTGAATGGCAGCCATGTTTCCAGTGCTAAAATCGAGGAAGCCGGTTTTGAATTTGAATTCCCAGAAATTGATGGTGCATTGGATGATTTGTTAGATTAATTTGTTTTACGGTTCATTCTTACAAATCCCAAGTAAATCGTTCCTTCGTTTTGGCAGTCGCTCCGATTCTTTTATAGAATTTTATTGCTCGGTGGTTAAAATCCGGTGTTTGCCATTGTATGGCTTTGCAATTTTCACTTTCGGCGTATGCTTTTACTTCCTCCATCATCTTTTCACCTATCCCGAATCCTCTGATTTCAGGTTCCAGATATAAGCAATCCAAGTAAATATAATAATGCGAATCCCAAGTAGAAAATTGTTTCATAAAAGTGCTGTAACCCAAAACTTCATTTTCCTTTTCTACCACAAGGCAATGCAAACCGGGATTGGGCTCAAATAAATAGCCCTCCAAACTTTCCGCCTTACCGGCAATATCATATGCGGATTTCTCATACTCCGCATGGGCTTTGCAAAGTTCTATGATTCTATTTATATCTTTCTTCTCTGCCAACCTTATTCTAATATCCTCTTTCATCAACAAGCACATTTAATTTCATTCCCCTCTGTCGCTTCTATACCTACCGTAGCATAACCATCGAATTTCCACCATTCTATACCTCCGATTAATTCTTTTACAGTAAATCCTAATTTCGCCATATTCAATGCTCCTTTTGTAGATGCATTACAACCGATCCCATCACAATAACAAACATAAGTCTTGGATAAATCCAAATCCTTTGTACTTTCCTCATTCATTTTCCGATGTGGCAAATTAATCGCTCCCGGAATATGTTCCCTTTCAAAACCATGTTCCTGACGTGCATCAACAACAATAATTTCTTCCCCATTTTCCAAAGCATCAAATAAATCCGATGAATCCATTTCGTAAGCCAATTTACTTTCGTAATATTCTATTTGTTTCTTGTCCATCTCATTATATTTTTAGGTATTAATTATAATACACCACCTTACTCACAACCATATTTGAAATACAAGCATCTAAGGGAATGTATCACAAAAGTAAAAAATAATTTTATGAAATATTTATTCGCATTATTCATTTCAATACTACCGATTACACTTATATTTTCCCAAACTCAGGAACAAGAAATCAAAAATGCCTACCAACAATTCAATGAAGCATCTCCCCAAGAAAAATTATATCTCCACACCGATAGGACATTCTATAAACCGGGAGAAATGGTTTGGTTCAAAGCATATCTAAGGGATGCTGAAAATTTGGCTAGTAAAGTCAGTCCTATTGTTTATGTAGAATTCATAAATCCCAAAGGCAATGTGGAAAGAAAAATCACCCTCGCTAAAAAAGATGGGATTTTTAATGGTGAATTTTTAGTCAACCAATCTGCTCCGGGAGGTTTATATAAAATACGTGCTTACACCAATTGGCTGAAAAATCTAGGTGAAGAAAATTATTTCTTTGAAAAAGAAATAACAGTGCAAGCTGTGGTCTTACCTAAATTATTAATGAAATTGGATTTTGAAAAAGAAGCCTATGGTTCTTCCGACCAAGTAGAAACAAAATTAAATGTCAGAAGCTTGGATGATTTGCCACTTGCCAATAAAAGTTTCATCGCAACAATAAGCCTTGCAGGAGAAAAAATAAAAGATGTAAAAGCAAGGACCAATTCAGATGGAATCGCAAATATTATTTTTGAATTACCCAATAATTTAAAAACGAATGACGGTCTCATTAATGTAAAATTACCCTATGAGGGAAGTACGGAATCCATTAGCAGATCCATTCCTATTGTTTTGAATAATATAGATATTCAATTCATGGCAGAGGGTGGTGATTTAATTTATGGAACAGAAAATAAATTGGCATTCAAGGCTTTGGATGAATTTGGAAAAGCAGCTGATATTTCCGGAAAATTAATAGATAATTCCGGAAAGGAAATTATTTTTTTCGAGAGTTTCCATAAAGGAATGGGAGCATTTATTTTCACTCCGGAAAAAGGAAAAAATTATAGTGTGAAAATCACAAATCCGTCTAAAATTACCAAGCCTTATAATTTACCGAAAATATTGGAAAACGCTTTGGGTTTAAGAGTACTCCAACAAGAAAAAGATAAATTGAATCTTTCCATTTATTCTCCCATTGCACAAACGGTTCAGGTCGTCGGACATTTAGGAGGAAAATTAGAAAGGGTATTTTATCTTGAAGTCAATAAAGGAGAAAATAAATTAATTATTCCTACGGATAATATGGCGGTTGGAATTTTAAAACTGACTCTCTTCGACCAGAATTTAAAAAGCCATGCGGAAAGATTGGTCTTTGTAAATAAAGACAGAAAAATAAATGTGAATATTACTACAGATAAAAACAAATATTTACCCAGGGAAGATGTGCAATTAAAAATAGAAGTGACAGACGAGCTAGGAAAGGGTGTAGAGGGAGATTTTTCTTTGGCGGTAGTGGATGACCAAATACATACTTTCGCAGATGACAAACAAGATAATATCCTTTCTTATTTATTAATGACTTCCGAGCTAAAAGGAACTGTGGATGAACCTAATTTTTATTTTGATGAGAAAGAAGAAAAAGCAGACCAAGCGATAGATTATGTCATGCTAACCCATGGATGGAGCAGATTTGAATGGAGGGATATTTTATCTTATTCTAAAAATGATATTGCAAAATTAAATCAATTTAAAGCGGATGAATTACAGGTTATCGGTCGATTATTAATAGACGGAAAACCATTATCCAATGCAAGGGTTTGGGCGAATGACCATGACCAATTTACTAAGACAGATAAGGATGGATATTTCGCTTTCAGCGATGTTTCTGTTCCTTTAAAAGTAAATACAAGACACAGAGGATTAAAGGCTTCACAAATCATTTATCAATATGCTACAAGACATGCAATTGAATCAGAAAAAAAACAAAAAGTATTCGCCGACAGAGATGAATTTTTAGAATTGAATGAAGACCTCGCAGCCGTCATGGCAGAAGATGAAGAAGCGGAAATGGAAGAAGTAGAAAATGAACCAATAGCAGCCGCTGACAACCTTCGTCAAATGGTAGAACAACCTAAAAGAGAAAGAAAGGAAAAGAAAAAAGCACTCGAAGATCAATTCATGAATGGGGATTTTATTCAAGATGATGAATTAAGCGGAGAGGTACTAATGCTGAATGAAGTCGTAGTCAGAATACCCGCAGCTAATAAAGAAATTGAAGCCAATGCCCTTATGGCTGGCGTACAAAGACAACAAGCCATCCCTGCTGCTCCCAATGACGCAGGATATTTTTTCGCAACAGGGAAAAGTTTCGCCACTCCGAATTTATATATCCAACAAGTATATGGAAATAATATTTTCCATCAGTCAAGACAATTTTATGCACCGAGATATAACCAACATTCCAGAAAACAAATTAATGGAAATGACCAAAGAAAAACATTGTATTGGAATCCGAATGTAAAAACGGATAAAAACGGAAAAGCAGAAATGATTTATTCCAATGCGGATATTTCAAGCACTTATAGAATTATTTTAGAGGGTATTTCCAACAATGGAATTGTCATTAGAAATGAGAGTACTTATTTTACACAAACTGCGGTCACAATAGATTCCAAAACTCCCGTTGCGGTAACGCATGGAGATACTTTAATGATTCCAATCAGCATTAAGAACAACATGGATTCCAAACTTTCCGGACATGTAGCTACGAATAATTTGGCGGGAATGATTTCACTGGACAAGACATTAAGGCGTCCCATTAATATTCCTGCGAATAAAAGCCATACCGAATATTTTAAAATGGTCGTTGATAAAAATATGGAAGGAATTAAAAATTATTATTTTACTTTCCAACATTCCGAGGGAACAGAAACCATTTACAAACAAATAGAAATTAATCCCAAAGGATTTCCTCGTTCTGTTTCTTTATCCAGTAAGGAATTGCAACGCACTTTCACTTTTAACATTAATGATGTTTTAGATAATTCCCTTGAGGGACAATTAAATATCTATCCGAATATTATGGAAGAATTATTATCCGGAACGGAATCCATCATCAGGGAACCTTACGGTTGTTTTGAACAAACTTCTTCGAGTAATTATCCCAACATCATGGTATTAAAATATTTAAAATCAAAGGGAGAAGTCAATCCGGATATTGAAAAGAAAGCCATTGGATTTTTGAAACGAGGATACGCCAGACTTACGGGTTATGAATGTAGCAACGGCGGCTTCGAATGGTGGGGAAAAGACCCCGCACATGAAACATTAACCGCCTACGGGTTATTGCAATTCAACGACATGAAAAAAGTCTATAATGGTGTGGACGAAGACATGATCCAACGCACACAGGACTGGTTGTTAAATAAGCGTGATGGCAAAGGAGGATACAAACAAAGAGGTGGCGGACTGGATCGTTTCACCGGTTCTTCATACGAAGTCGGAAATGCTTACATTAGCTATGCACTGACACAATCGGGCTACAAAGATTTAAATAAGGAAGTTGCATTTTCTACGGAAGAAGCATTAAAATCCAAAGACGCATATAGGTTGGCATTATGTGCATTATCTAATTTTAATATCGGTAATAAAATAAATGCAAAAAAATGTTTGGATGTATTAAAGGAACAATTCAAATTATTTGATGAAACAAAAATCCAAGTGAATGAAACGGTGACCCGAAGTTATGGAAACCATAGAATTACAGAAAGTGCTTCTTTGTTTGCAATGGGATTGATGAGGGAAGATAAAACCGACATGGAATTATTGGATAAATTAATTATCATGATTTCCGGAAAACGTTCGGGGCATGGCGGATTCGGTTCTACCCAATCAACGGTTCTTGCTTTACAAGCTTTCACAGATTATGCCCAAATCATGGGTAAAACGGAAAAAAGCGGAAAGATTCAGGTTTTTGCGAACGGTACTAAAATCCATGAATTAAAATATAATGCAGGTCATAGAGGAAAAATAAATGTCGATTTAAAACCTTATTTAAAACCGGGTGAAAATAAAATCACCGTTGCATTCGATGAAACAGATGAAGCACTACCCTATTCTGCCAATATTGCTTGGACTTCATTAACGCCGGATAGTTCTCCGAATTGTAGAGTGAATTTAGAAACTACATTATCTAATAAAAATGTAAAAGTAGGCGAAACTGTTCGCCTTACGGCAAAGGTGAAAAACATTTATAAAGATAATGTTCCTACGCCTATCGCATTAATCGGAATTCCAGCCGGATTGAGTTTGCAACCTTGGCAATTAAAAGAAATGACCGAAAAAGAAACCATGGATTATTATGAAATAAAAGGTAATTATCTAATCGCTTATTTCACTGAAATAGGAAAGGGAAAAGAAAGGATTTTAAACCTTGATTTAAAAGCAGATATTCCCGGAAGCTACAAGTCTCCCGCAAGCACCGCTTATTTATATTATGACAAACAAGATAAAGATTGGGAGAAAGGAACTGAGGTTATAATTAATAATGAATAATTAATAATTGTGAAAGGATTGAATAATGGAATTAATTTTCACTATTCAATTCTTTCATTATTAATTATTCATTATTATTAAAAAAACTACCGACACATGAAATATATATTCATTCTCATTGGATTTGTCTTGCCTATTTCCCTAGCTGCACAATCTCTGAATGAAAATCCCTATCTGACTTATTATTTGGGTCCTAATTTGCAAGAAAGCTCCTTGGGAGCGATTACGATTAGAAATTATGATGGCATTGCTAAAGTAAGTTTAATAAAAAATATTCCATCATCTTGGATTGGAAGTTATTCATTAAATCATTTACCGATTTCTGATAGATATGCGGATTACAATACACCTTTCGGAAGAAATTATTTAGGTATTAATTATGGTACGAACAAAGTTACTTCCATACAATTTTTGGGTAGTCATTTAGGAGAAATTGATGGGAATATAATCACCAAAAGAAACTTGGATAAAAAGAAAAACATACATACGGGCATCCTTTTAAATTATCATTATTACAATACAAAACGAGACCAGAATGAAGATAATTTCCTAGACTTGTATCGTAAGAAAAAAATCATAGGCATTAATAATTGGGCATTCAATAAAAAGAATATCAACAGCTATTTATCCGTTTATCATCTTCGTTTAAATGAAATCGGAGGAGAAGTTAATTTCGATAAAGACGAAGACTATCTTACAACGAATGCCTACGGATTAGGCAATGATTTGGCTCATACCGGATTCGCTATTAAAAATGACTTTAAAATTAAAAAAGAAGAAACTAACAATGGGAATTTATTCTTAGACGCGGACGCCAGATTTTCAAAACTGACCCAATATTTCGGAATAAAAGAATATAAGGGAGACGAAAGAGTAATTAATATTTATACAGGTTATCATTTCATTAAAAACCTAACAGATTATGAAATAGGATTACATTACAGGAATGAAAAATTAGAAGAAACCTATGCAGAATCATTAATGACCAATAGGAATTTCTCCATTCCAAGTATTTACGGAAAAATAGAAACAAAATTCGGATATAGAGTTAAGTTACTGGCAGATATAAGAGCGAATTATCATTCTAATGATAATTTCCTAGTTCACCCAAGTTTAAAATTAAGCTATATTCCTATTGAGAACATGATAGTGAATATATTTACCGGAAACGGAAGTCGACACACTAATTTTTTCACAGAATATAATCGTTTTCTATTCAGTTCCCGTGAACTAATCATTCCCGAAGAAATCAAGCCGGAAAAAGTATGGCATTATGGTTTCAGTTTCAGGTACACACCGTATAAATATTTTGACATGGGGAATAATAGTTTGGGTAATTTCAAATATTATTTCTTATTTTATCATAATATTTATCAAAACACGAACATTGTCAACCTCAATCAAGACAATCAAATCATTTTCCAAAACCATGAGGGAAAAGCTTATAAGACTTCATTGAACAATCGTTTTTCTTTTACGCCTTTTAACAGAGCGTCTCTAATGATGATGCACCGTTTCGATATTTTCAAAACGGATCATTCGGGCGAATTAGAAAACAGATTATATTATCCCAAACATAGTTTTATGTTGACATTCAATTATAATTTAAGATGGATTAAATTCAATACACAGTTTCATTTGGTCGGAAAATCATCCACAACAAACGAAGCTTACGAGAGTGGTTTTTCTCCGAAAAGGAAAAGATGGGACATGTCTGTCGTCATTCCTTTGAATCAATATTTCGGAGGATTTGATTTCTTTAAGAAATTCGATTTAATCGTCGGAACAGATAATGTTTTAGGAAAAAAATCTGATGACATTATCCTACAAGCAGAAAACCCATTCAGTGCTGAAATGGATGGAGGGGTTCGGAACGGCAGCGCTTTGGGTGCTAGATTCTATACGGGATTGAAAATAGATTTTTAATTCAAAAAATAATTGTATTTTTGATTGAATTTAATTCCAAAAAATGTATAAATACATTCTAATATTCCCATTCTTATATTTTTCTTTCAATCTTGCTTCACAACAAGACACTATTTTCTCTTGTATGCCTGAATCGGAATCTTGGTCGGGCGGCGTTTTAGAAATTGGAAAAGAAGAAAAAAAGAAAGGAAAGAAAAAGGAATTAAAATTAATTGTTGATGATATTGGTTCTAATGATTTTATTTATTTAAGATTATTGAATTCGACTAGAAAAAAAATATCTTATTCCACTTTCAATAATGACAAGTTCATAGTAATACAAGAAGCTCTTGACAAAAACGGAAAATGGGCAGCAATAGAATATTTATTCCTAGAAAAAGAGGGTTATAATTTAGAACAAAAAACAAAGCAATTAAAAAAATGTGAATATATCCGAAGTCGCCAACACAAATATAATCAAGGCTCCTACCCTACCGAAATCAGATTCAAATTCCAAAACGAAAAGACGACTATCTATTCCAATAGCTACCAAGGAAAAATAGAACCATGTCAATTCATCCATCCGGAAAATAAAGATGTGGATTTTATCATTAGTGATTATTCCGTTTTTAATAAAATAAAATTTCTGGAAGAAAAAATAAAAGA
>JAHDHJ010000165.1 GCA_020631375.1 Saprospiraceae bacterium
CGTTTTCTATTTGTTCCCAAGTATAATTAAATGGTATTGCATCAAAATGATCAACATCAATTTGTATGGATCCATTATTTGCATTTATACAGGGAGGGTTGGTTATGATACTGATAGATATTACTTCACAGTCTGCGTTGGCTACTTCCCCTACACTACTACATTCAGAAGGATTATTATAAATCTCAACGCTAAAAATCGATCCAGTATTTATTAAATCTTGCATACCACAGCAGCTGGTTAAAGCAGGATTATCATATATTTTCAAATACCCTCCAAGAGACGTCAAATTTTCTAAACCATCTATATTCGTTAAGACATCGTTACTATGCATAGCTAAATGCGCATCGATAGATGTTAGATTGGATAAACCGTCTATATTCGTTAAGGCATCATTATTAATTATATTGCAATACGAACCAATAGAAACCAGATTAGATAAACCATCTATATTTGTCAAGCCATTATTACCAAATAGAATGAAATACCCTCCAATAGACGTCAGATTAGATAAACTATCTATTTCAGTTAAGCCATTATTATATCGTATAGTCAAGTTCCCAAAAATAGTATCTATATTGGCTAAACCATCTATATCCATTAAACCAATATTTGTCTGTAAATATAATTCCCCTCCAATAGAAGTCAGATTAGATAAACCATCCACATTCGTTAAAGCATAGTTACTGTCTATTTTCAAATCTCCTCCAATAGACGTCAGATTAGATAAACCATCTATATTTGTTAGGACACCATTACTGTCCATAGAAAAACTTCCACCAATAGACGTCAGATTAGATAAACCATTTATATTCGTTAGTACGCCATTATCATCTATAAACAAATATCCTCCAATAGAGGTCAGATTGGATAAACCATCTATATCCATCAAAGCAGAATTATTTTGTATTATCAAACCGAAACCAATAGAAGTTAGGTTAGATAAACCATCTATATTTGTTAAATCAGAATTATTCTTTATTACCAAGCTTCCACTAATAGAAGTCAAATTGACTAAATTAGATAAATTTGTAATAGAATCTAAAGAGTTTGTTGACTCAATTATAAGAGAACCAGATATAATGCTTGTATTGATATCAAAGACATCTACATCTGCTTGAGAATTAAACGTTACATTTTGAGTGAAACCAGATATAGATAAAAGTAAGACCAAAACAAGGCTAGTAAAATATTTAATGTAGGCCATTAAGTTGTTATTTAATTGTTTTTAAAAATGGTAACCAAAAGTGTGAATTGTTATTTTTGTAAGGAGTCCGGTTATATTAGATACTATCTGACAGAGGTAGGTAAATATATCAAACTTCATTTCTAATCCCCCATAATCCCTTCCCTAACCTTCTCCTCCAAACCAGCATAAAGAATCAATTTGAGCTCACTAGGAGTAATATTCACATCATTGGAAAAACCGGTTCGTAAATCTGTCAATGTAGCTTTTAGATCATATAATCGGATCACTTTCATGACGCTTTCCATAGCATCATGGTCGGGGCTCAATATTTCTATCCGAATCGGTAGCGGAGTCTGGTGGGAACGATAAAATAAATGTATGCCCCTCTCCCCTTTCATCAATTCATAAAGCGAATGGGATTCTGCTACGATTTTGTTTGCTTTTCTATTTACTTCGTATTGGATATCCGCATATTTAAAATAGGAAATATGCATATCCATTAAGAATTCTACCTCTTTCTTTCCCTTTCCATCTATGCAGGAATTATATTGGATCGTCACTTCATCCGTCCTTTCTTTTAGGAAACCTTTGGCGTAAAGCCCTAAGAATGCCACATCCAAATAATTATCGAGGAATTCTGTATTCAGGCTATCGAATTGGTCGGAAGCCAATCTATAAAATTCGTTCAGTTCCGTGAGTGCCTGTTCTTGGAATAATTTATCTTTTAGCAATTGCCTGTAGCCTTTGCTGGAAGCATTGCTTTTTTGAATATAACTTCCCAATCCGCCTCCTTTCAACCTTAATGGAATGGCAGGACCACCCTTGAAATAATTATCCCTAAAGCCTAACATCGTTTCAGTAACTTTTTCTTTTACCGTTACTAATTTGTCCTTGAAATCATAATATTGCCAATCCAAATCTTCCTCATTATGGGAAATAATAATCATTTCCTCCTCATCTTTCTGCTTGTCCTCAAAAGATTGGATTCTTCGTTCCGTCCTTTCTATGCTTCGCAATAAATCCCCATAAAACCTCTTGCCTTTCTTTTCTTCCGGCAATCGGGGAATCCAATTCGCTTCTCCTGTCGGCAGAAAATCCAAGGGCGTAATCCGAGGAAGCAACCTCCCATTCTCCAAGAAAATATCCATGATGACCGGCGTTTCACTATCCGCTTCCAGAAGCTGTTCGGCAGATAGTGCCGTAAGGTCTTTTTCTATTTGTCTTTTCAATGCACGGCCGCCCATTTTCTCGTCGAAACCTCTTCCTGAAACCCAAGCCAAAGCGTCTTCCGAAATATTCAGAATGGTTGTCCTCCTTACAAAACCATCCCTTTTGAGCAATTCATTAATCTGTAGTCTGGCGATACCTAGAATGTGTTGTTGTTTGAGCGGTTGGAAGATAACGACCTTGTCTATCCTATTAATGAATTCCGGACGGAAACGATTTTCCATCGCTTTTCTGTAAACCGCATCTATCTCTTTCTGATCAGGATCGAATCCTACTCGGGAAGAAACTTGGTCTGCTCCGATATTGGAGGTCATGATAATAATCGTATTGGAAAAATCCACCGTTCTGCCCAAACTGTCCGTAAGTCTTCCATCATCCAAAACCTGCAAGAGCAAATCATGGACTTTCGGATGTGCCTTTTCTATTTCATCCAAAAGAACAATGCCGAATGGATTATAACGCACCTTTCCTGTCAATTGTCCCTCAGGATTATTGGGATCTCCGATAAGACGGGAAATGGCAGTACTATCAATGTACTCATTCATATCGAAACGCATGAGCTGTTCCTCTCCTCCCAAAATGTATTCCGAAAGTACTTTAGCCGCCTGTGTTTTCCCTACTCCCGTAGGGCCGATGAACATGAACGAGCCTTTGGGTTTATTGGCATTAGCCAATTTTGCCTTTATCGTATTTACGGTATCTGCAAGGGCATCCACAGCATCATTTTGTCCGACAAGATTCAATGCCAATTCGTTCCTCACATCATTTTCCTCGAAGACAACCGTATCGTCGGTAATCAATTTGGTCAAGCCGCTATAATCCTCGAATTCCTGCTCTACTTCGGAAATGTCTATCGTATTGAATTTATATTTTACAGCCATTTGGTTCAATAGCTGCATTACGCCACCGGGCAATGCCCTTCTTTTGAAGTAATTCCTATGGATGGAAAATAATTTGTAAATGGCATGTGCGGAAATCTTACAACCATATTCTATTTCCAATAACTTCCTTCTTTGCAATACCATTTTAACACCCGTAACCATTTCCGGTTCATCCACTCTGATGACCCTGAACAAATCAGCAAAACGCCTGTCCTTTTCTTGGACGACTTTCCATTCTTCAGGTGTTGCCACCAATACGGTTTGCAATAAACGTTTTTCCAAATAGGGTTTCAATACATCACTCAATGTCATATCATTTTGTGATGATTTACCAATACGCAACAATGCCACCGCATTATCAAAAAATAAGATGTCAGATGATTTATCTTTTAATTTTTTGATATCCTTTCTTCTTCCTTTTACAAATTTCAGGATGGACTCAAACCTCTTCTGCCACATCCCTACGATACTCATTCCGGCGATGACCCTTGTCGGGTCAACATACCACAACTTTTTCAGATGTTCGGGTTCTATATTCCCCTTATCTGTCAAGTAGCGATATAATGCCTCATGCAAAATACTCTTTTTCCCTACGCCGTCTTTCCCTACTAAAATAAAGGGCGTATTTTCTTGGGAGAAAATAGCTCCACCTATCCTTTCCACCAATTCTTCCCTATACCAAGCAGGTAATAAATCATTAGGGAATTTTTCATTCATGTCATGACCAACCTTATAGATTTCCGTGCCACCTTGGAAATCCGATTGGGAACCGAAACCGGCAAAAAACATTGAAGAAAAGTCTTGCTCAAAAGGATATTGTTGTTCCGATAATTTAACGCTGCATTTAATCGTGGATTGGAATTCATTCTTATTGGAATAATACATTTCCATTTCCAATAATCCACCACCCATATTCCTTTTATAAGAAGCCAGCAGTTTTTCAATTACCCTCCTTGCTTCTGCATCCACATCATATTTCCCTTTTTCATTCGTTCTTAATTGGAACATGAAATTATTCATATTCGGGAGGAAAATATATTTCTTCCCTTGCAGATCAAAAACAACATATGCGAAACTTCCCTTTACGAATTGTTTACCAATATTAAACTCATAATGTTTTATTACATATTGCAATTCGGGATGGAAACGGAACCAAAAATAATTGGGAACACTCGGTCTGCTTAAAGTGAAATTCTGGAAATAATATTTCAACTCGGATTTGAAAGTCGATTCCGCTTTCTCATATCTACGATTGGTAACAGATGGATACGAAAAAAACAAAGGACGGATCTGGTAATGCATCTTCCCCTCTAGTTTTACCTGCCGGACGATTACCGGTACATCCATTGTTATTTGGCTCATAAATAGATTCATTTAAGTTGCGGATAAATCCGCAAAGTCCATAGTTAGTCCAATTATTAAAATCTGCTGCGTTTTACACAGTTTGGCTAAGATTAATATTACTATTAAATCATAAGCATTGGTCAAAAGAATCGGGAAATTAGTGAAAAAACTAGAATCATTTAAACAATTGGGAAGAATGTCTTTAATGAAAATGATGAAAATATATCAATTTAATTAATTTAGTGCCTAATTAGCGTATCAAAGCTTAATTTAGATTGAATTAAGCTAGCAAAAAACAACTATTCCAATTCATCCTGCATCTATTTAGATGGATAATTATCTGTAGATTGTCCATCCTTAGATCATGTTAATTCAGCACCCTAATTATGAGGAATTTCCTATTGATTATTTTTCTTTTGCCTGCCTTAATTTTGTTTTCGCAAGAAGATGGAGTTTCCAAATACCAAAGCCTTTTTTGGAAAATTGAGGGAAAAGGAATGGAAAAGCCATCCTACCTTTATGGAACCATGCATGTGAGTAATAAGATTGCCTATCACTTGAATGATGAATTCTATCAAGCATTGAGGGACGTGGATCAAATTGGTCTGGAAACGAATCCTGAGGACTGGATGGATAAGATGCTTGAAGAAGGAGGCAATAATTATGGTGCTAATCAGAATCTTTACAAATCCTTTATGCCGATATTTCCGGAAGAGGATAATTTCAAGTATGTACTCAAGCAAAACAATGAGCTTGTCAATGGAATTCTTTATCGAAATAGCGATGTCCAACAAAATTTCCAGGAGGAAACCTATTTGGATATGTTCATTTATCAAGCCGGCGGAAAATTGGGTAAGCCTGTCTATGCATTGGAAGATTTGGATGTAGCAGACGATTTAGCAAAAAAGGCTTCTATCCATTCTTATGACCCGGATAAAGAACATTCACCTTGGCTCAAGAAAAAATTGCAGGAAAAGGGCATCGTCGAATTGGTTGAAGAAGCATATAGGGACAAGAATTTGGATTTGATCGATTCATTGAACCGGGATTACTATTCGGATGAATATAACGAATACATGCTCTATCAGAGGAATAGGAATATTGTGGTAGCCATGGATTCTGTAATGAAAAAGGGAACGCTTTTCGTAGGCATAGGTGCGGCGCATTTGCCGGGTGAAAAAGGAGTGATAGAATATTTGAGAAAAGAGGGGTACACATTGACTCCCATAACCGGAGAACTCAGTAAAATCGGCTTGGATATCAAAGACCATTTAGAGAATACATTTGCGGAAAGGGAACATAGTAATTATCATTCTGCGGATCATTTCATTTCTGTGGAATTACCTGATAAATTGTACGAATTTAATTCTGGAGGAAAGGCTGTCGGTGTATCTATGGATATTACGAATGGTGCTTATTTCTTTATTTTCCGAACGAATACTTATTCTGAATTTGCTAAGGAAAAATTCGGACTGGATGAAATAGAAAAAATGCTATATGAAAATATTCCGGGAAAAATAGAGAAACAAAATCGAATTCAATTCCAAGGATTTCCTGCCATTGAAATTGAGAATATACTAAAAAACGGAGAGCATCAAAAATATTTAATTGTCGAAACTCCTTTGGAAATAATCGTATTCAAATTAGGTGGTAAAAAAGATTATGCAAAAAAGAATGCGGGAAAATTTTTCGATAATTTAAAATTAAAAACAAAAGAAAAGAAATTAAATAAAACCAAACCTTTTTATGGTGATTTTGAAATATCCCTTCCGGGCAATCCAATCATATCCGGCAACCATATTTCTGCTTCGAGTAACAGTCCTTTAGAAATACAATCCATAAATAAAAATGGAGGATATTATTTTGCACAATCTTTGGTTTATAATGACTTCAGATATTTGGAGGAAGATGATTTCGAATTGGAATACATACAAAAAAAATGGTACGAAACCTTGGATACTTCCTACCAAAAAATCAATACACATCATTCAATCAAGGAATTTCCTTTCCCGCATTCTTTTTCCAATTCCAATACAAAAGATGGAAAAGAAATTTATTTATTTTCCATAAAAAAAGGGCCTAGATATTATTTATTGGGAACGGTTGGTGTGGATAGTTTGGAGAGTGTGAAATACTTTAATTCCATGAATTTCATTCCTTATATTCATAAAGATGAAAAATATGAAATAAGGAAAGATACCAGTTTGTATTTTTCTGTTGTTTCTTCTGTCGAAGCGCCACCTTTCTTTGATTATTATGGAACAAATGCAACAGAAGACAGCATACAAGCCAAATATCAGAATATAACTTTTGAAACGCCTTACAAGGAATTAGTGAATGTTTCCTATAATAAATATCATAATTATTATGAAATCGAACACATTGATACCATATGGGCGAAAGTAAAAAGAAGTTGGGAAAAGGATTATATTATTTTAGATCATAAAAAAGGGATTGATAAAAAAGGACTCCCATTCTTTATTCTAAAAATAGGAAAAGAAAATTGTACCAGGGAGATTAACAATTATTATTATCTAAATCATGGCGTAATGTATTTAGTCCAATTCGATTCTTATACAGAAACACCTATCCCAGTGTTTATTGATACATTTTTACAAACATTTTCCATAAATGATACTTTAATTGGGAGAAGTCCATTAGAAAGTAAATCTGAATTGTTCTTTGAGAACATATACAGTCAAGACAGTCTGACAAGAATCCAATCTTTAAACGCTTATGAATTTATTAATTTCGATTCTAAGGATGTTCCACAATTAATGAAAGTCATACAAGATTTTAATTTTAATGAAGATGAATTAGATATCAAGGTGAATATTTTACAAGAATTGGGAAAAATAAATGACCCTCGGGTTTTTCCTTTTCTCAAAAATATTTACACCCAATCAGAAGACAATAGTCTGATACAGTTGGAAGTCATCAGCGCTCTGGCAAAAAATCCGAGTGAGAAAAATTTCAATGCCATTTTAGAATTATTAGAGGCAGATATTCCGCTTTCTTCCGAAAGGAAAATTTATACTACATTTTCTCCATTGAAAGACTCCACTGCATTACAATATGGCAGTAAATTATTTCCGGATTTATTAAATTATTCTTCCATTCCGGAATACAAAGTTTGGATTTATCAATTAGCTGTCAAACTAAAAGACATGGGTTATTTGAAAAATAAAATCCTGAAAAAATACAAGAACCTTTTGGTCAATGAAATGAAAATCGAATATAAAAGGCAAAAAACAAAGGAATTGAATAATAAATCAAACAGCTATGGCTATAATTCTAATAAAAGCAATACTTTATTGGATGAATATATTTCTTTATTAGCTCCCTTTTATTCCGATACTGAAATAAAGGAAATCTTCAAAAAAACGGAAACCTTGGATAATTCCAAAGTAAAATCCGTCCTACTTGCACAACTCTCCAAACACCATTTTCCTTTAGATAAAACATTAGTTAATCAATTAGCTGAAAATCCATCAACCCGTCTTGATCTTTACACTAATTTCAAGAATCTAAATCAATTAGATGCTTTTCCCTCAAAATATAAAAACCAAAAAGATATTGCCGAAGCATATTTATTAAAAGATTCGGGTTATCCTAAAATTGACAGTACCATTTTCATTAAAGAAGTCTCCATTGTTGACAAGAAAGATAAGTATGTCATTTACTTTTTCAAATCATTAAAAAAAGAGAATTATGGATACGGAAATAAAAAGAAAGAGGGAGAATGGGGCATTCAATATATCGCCTATAAGAAAGATGAAAAAATAAAAATCCAATCGGAATCATTCTATGACAAATCAAATTATAAAGAAATTGATTTTGAAGATTCAAAAGAAGTCATAAAATTTGAAAAAGAAGCCATTGACAATGTAAAATATAAAAAACGATATAGAATTAATCCCCATTCTCCTTATCGGAATAATTATTAAGTAGATGACTAGATATTTAGATATAGAGATTTTTAGACAAACCATTGCTTACCATATATTATAATAGCACTACTATTGGATTATTTTTGTCCAATTACTTAATATTACAAATTACCGCAAACAACAAAAGCCTTCATAATTATGAAGGCTTTTGTAAGCAATATTGGATTATTCCAATTTAGATTATGTAAGGGCATTATGCGCTGACATTAATCTTCTTCGTTTGCTTAATTTCAAAAATAAAAATGGGTGATTATTTACTACCCATCATGTTTTTAACCAGACCAATAATTGCCATCAAGGCTCCTCCTCCAACACCACCACTGGCAACACTGCCTAAAATGCTTGCAATATCCAAGGCTCCTTCTGCTCCTCCGGCTGACATGCCTAACATACCCAATAGAGTACCGCCAAGTCCTCCTCCTAGGATTCCCGCAATAGAATTCCCTAATGTGCCTAGAGAAAGATTCTTAATCAATCCACCTGCTAAATTGCCGCCTAAGGCTCCACTTAATAATGAAATAATCGTTGGTAACATATTTTATAAAATTTGGTTAGCTGCAATGTAAGCAGAATAAAATTCCATAGCAATGAATTTTCACAGCATTAACAAGAATTAAATTCAATTTTTCTGAAAATCTTGTGCTCAATTTATGGAATCCGCATTCGTTTTGCATCTATATATAAAAGAAGATACTAGATGATTGCCATATATAATGAGGGAAAATTCGGAATCAAATCCTGGGCAGAGGAAGACAGACCTCGGGAAAAATTACTTCTAAAAGGCAAACAAAGCCTTTCCGATGCAGAATTAATCGCTATTCTAATCGGCTCCGGGTCAAGGAACGAGTCAGCAGTGAGCCTTTCCCAGAAAATTCTAAAATCAGTTGACAATGATTTGCATGAATTGGGAAAATGCAGCCTTTCCGAATTGAAAAAATTCAAGGGAATCGGAGAAGCTAAAGCCATAAGCATCATGGCGGCATTGGAAATCGGGAGAAGAAGACAATTGACCAGCATAAAGGACAAACCCCAAATTTGTTCCAGTAGGGATGCCTATGATGTCCTTGCTCCCATAGTCATGGATTTGCCTCATGAGGAATTTTGGATACTATTGCTCAATCGGGCGAATAAAGTCATCGCTAGGGAAAAAATAAGTTTCGGCGGAGTGGCGGGAACGGTTGTTGATGCCAAAATAATTTTCCGTAAGGCATTGGAATGCTTGGCGAGTGGTATTATTCTTTGCCATAATCATCCATCGGGAAACCTTAACCCTAGCAGAGCCGATTTGGAAATAACAAAAAAATTGAAATCCGCTGGACAGCATT
>JAHDHJ010000166.1 GCA_020631375.1 Saprospiraceae bacterium
ACCCTTGGGGCTTGAGTTTAAACATAGTTGAACCCACTTCGTATAACACAACTCAAGTAAGATTCAGAACCTACCTTTATCCTGATGCCAAAACCCGTTTCGAAGATTCTCCACTTGATCAAACCGAAATGGAAGACGAATGGGTGGTGGAACGAGTGCAAAAAGGTATTCAATCCCGATTATATAAACGGGGACGTTTTTCACCATCAATGGAAAAGGGAGTGCATCATTTTCATTGGTTGGTGAAGGAGTGGATGGAGAAGTAATATTAGCTAAGAGATGAGAGATAAATAAATGTCCAATCAATTTTTCTAAAAAGAGTAAAATCCACACCTATAATAAATCGCCCAATCTTTTTTAGTATTGAAATCTCTAGCTTCTAAAAGTTCTAATTCTCTAAATCCTTGACAATAATGATCCGGCAAAACTGGCTCTACATCTAAATTCTGTCTAATAAAAAAAGTACTAAAAAGTATTGAACTAGTCCTTTTAAATGGAGTTCCTAGATCTTCACTATTTAATACGTTATTAATTTTTAAGAACAATTTTATCCTGATAAATGATATTTTGGTTTTCATCTTCGATGAATAAAAAATAAATTCCAGAGGAATGTCCTTTCAAATTAATATACCCTGATTGTGAATTTATTTTTTTATTGATAATTTGTTTCCCGTCTGAATTGGCACAACGCAACCTACATAACATATCCTGTTCAAATTCATAATAAACATTTCCAGATGTGATATTCGGATAAATTTTTATATTGTTCTGCTGTATTATATTTTCATCAGAGGTTGAATTACAGTTAATACCTTCCACCCAAGATCTCCCATCAATACCCCAAATATCATTTTGCTCCAAGCACATAAACTCTAATACGGTTGGAACAATATCGACATTATGGGGTACTGGAGAAAAATCAAAACAAGCATAAGAAGAAAAATCATTCAGCCATGATACACCATTCATTAAAGTACCAGAATTAGAGTAAGAAGATGCATCACTTATTAGTGTCCCACTACCTTCATCCATTTTCCAATGTCCCACCAAATTTCCATAATTCGGGTGTTCGGAATTAATATCTTTACAGTGCCATTCATTCAATGTTATGTTCCTAAGGTTCGTATCCCATATTCTTATTTCACCAATGCTCCCTTCAAAAGAGGAAGTATAATTTGTGGTACCATCTTGCCCGACAATGATTGGCAAATTCGAATCTACATCAAAAAGAAAGCCTAAATAATCCAAGGCCTGTACATAACCATCCTGCCAAGTAAAACTGAATCCATCCCTAGCAAATGAAACAGCAATATGATGCCATTCCCCATCATTGATATTTCCTCCTTCGATATCCATCCGATTTATCAAACCATTTCCTATATTAAATTTCCACGAATTGCCATTCATATTACCCGACAAAATAAATCCTTCATTAAAACCGGAACCCCAATTTTTATTGGAAATAATAGGAGCATCTGCTTGCCAACCGTTGGTTTTCAATTTTATTTCAATTGTGAAATTCTTCCCATCAAAATTATATTGGGAAGCCTCAGGTATTTCTAGGAAACTGCTGTTCCCATTCAACACAATTGCATCATCAATTTGTTGACTGATGGTATTTTTCTCTATGACCTCGGGTTCGATGAACGGAGTAGAAATAATCTGGAAAATATCTTGGCAATCTCTTTGGTTACAATCATGCCCAGTATTTAATCCACCATGATCCGTGCATAGAATAATCAACCATTCTTCATTATTATAATCGGGTCTATTTTCGAGAGCATCCATAATATTGGCCACATGATCATCCATCAATTCTATTGCATCCAAATATTCTGGATTAGTACTGGAAAAGCCTGAAGAATGCCCCGCATGATCCACATCATCAAAATGTAGAAAAATAATATCCGGATCATCATTTTGTAATACATCAATACAAGCATCCCTTACTTCTGCATCAGAATTATAAGTACCTACCACATCTGTTGTAAGCAGAGGAGTGACCAGAATATTTATGGGTGACCAATGCACGATAGAAACCGTAGATAAATTGGGATTCAATGTTTCTACATGTTGAAAAAAATGAGGAAATTCACTCATATTATTAGGAATAAATGTATTATCCCTTACCTCGTGTTTATCCATCCAAACACCAGTCAGAATGGTAGTCCACCCCGGTCCACTCACCGTATTGGCTAAGGTCTGTGCTTCATAACTTACTATTCCTTGGTCTGCCAAAGCATCCATTTTCGGAGTATTCGCTACAAGGGCAGCATCTCCTCGTACTCCATCTATACCTATAATTAAGGCTTTCCTATTTATTTGGGAAAACAATGTGATATGGATAAACATTAAGAATACAATGGTTGAGGACTTCATCTTTTTTATTTTTAACTGTTGCAAGATAAACAACAAATTAAATCCAATCTAATTTTTTTATTAGAGCATCTCTGTTTCTTTTACTTAATGGAATTTGTTTTTCGTTGATGATCGCTACACTTTCTTCCAAATCTATTGAACTTATTTTTTCTAATTGGATATAAAAACTTCGATGTGTTTGGAAGAATTTTTCTTCAGGCAATTTTTTTAATAATTCATTCATAGCAGACCTGATCAAATATTTTTTATATTGAGTATACCCAAACGTGGTGTTTGTCAGATTCTAAGTATAACACATTTTCTATGGCAATTTTTTCTAATTTTTGACGAGTTTTGACATAAAAATGTTCTTGGAATAAAAAATCATTTTCCCATTCTTCGTTCTTGGAATTTCCGGTCTTTCCTTCTGATAATTTTCTGACTGTAATTTCTATGATTCTTTGTAGTTGGGTTTGATTGAATGGCTTGATTAAAAAACTAATCGGCTGGGTTTGGTTCGCTCGGTTCAATGTTTCATCATCTTTTAAAGATGTAATGAAAATAACGGGAATGGGGTTGCTTTTATGTATGATATCGGCTAATTCAATGCCATCATGAGAGCCTCGTATATTGATGTCCATTAGAATGAGATCCGGCTGTTGGGTCATAATGATAGCTAATGCATCTGTACTATTATCTACTGTTCCTAGGTTTTCATATTCTAATAATTCTAAATGACATAGATTATGGATTGTTCAGCATTAGGATTTACAAAGAAAGTATATTTTATGCTACTGGCAGTAAAACTGAAAACGTGGAACCTTTATTTAATGTGCTATTTACATTCAAAACACCTTTATTCAATTCTACCAATTCTTTTACGAGGGTCAATCCCAAACCTGTTCCTTTTTCACCGGCTGTCCCTTTTTCACTTTTTTTATCTAAGGAAAAAAGTCTATTTAATTTTTCGGCTGATATTCCAGTACCCGTATCATTAACATGAATAAATACTTTATCGTTTTTAATTTCCGTACCAATAGAAACTGTCCCATCTTTAGGTGTAAATTTAATGGCATTGCTCACTAAATTCCTTAGAATGGTATTTAATGCTGATTCATCCGCATTTACTTTTAATTGTTGATCGATGTTGGAGATTAACTGCACTCCTTTTGCTTCTGCATTATTTTTAAACATAGCCAATGTATTATCCGTTGCTTCCGCTATTGAAATATCTTTTGGATGATAAGGGATAACTCCTTGTTGCAACAATGCCCAGTTTAATAAATTATCTAGAAGTCCACCTAATTTTTTTGAGGTATCATCTACCCGTGTCGCCAATCTTTTTAATTTATTTTTATCATCTTTTTCAACATAATGTTCCATGAGTCCTCCTACACCATCCAAAGCGACAATCGGGCTACGGATATCGTGAGCGATGATACCAAAAAATTTATCTTTTGTAGCATTGAGTTGTTCTAATTGTATTTTTTGGTCTTCGATTTCTTTTCTGGATTTTCTTAATTTCTGATAAAAATAAAATCCCAACAACAACAAACCTAAGAGTGCACCTGCTAGGATTAAATACAAGGTGTTCCTTGAACTTAATAATTTGGCTTTTAATTCGGCTTTTTCTTTTTCCTCTTCCACATCTTTTACATTTTGCCGTACTCTTTCTTCGGAAATTGCTTTTTGTGCGTTGTCAGAATAAATTTGATTGGATAAAGAAAATAATTTTTCATGATGCTCTAAAGCCAATTTATCATCCCCTTCCTTTTTTGCTATTAAATAAGATAATTCATGCACATCTTTTAGATTATCTTTCATTTCATTTTTTTCGAAGAACTTCTTCGATTTATCAATATAAAAGGATGCGGAATCCAATTGATTGGATTGGTAAAAATAATCTGCCAAGTAATATTCTGACAATGCTTTAGAATTGAGGCTTTTAATTTCTTCGGATAAGCCTCTGCCTTTATTAAAAAAAACATAAGCTTCTTTTTTATTACCTAAAGCCAGATGTATTCTTCCAATATCATTATTTCCTTGAGCCACCATTTCCATTAAACCTGACTTTTCATACAATGCCAAAGCTTTTAATTTATTTTCTAGCGCCAAATCCAATTCTTTCATTTTAAATTCGGCTTCACCCAATACAGAAAGAGCATCTGCCTCACTTCTGATATCACCTATTTCTTTCGCCAATTTCATGGATTTTCGAGCATTGGATTTGGCTTGTTCCAAATCACCCATTTCCAAATTCAAATTTCCGATTTGAGTGAGACCATATAATATTTCCCCAGGATTATTTATATCCTCACCCAACTTTTTCATTTTTTGAAATTGTTCGAGTGCTAAATCATAATCGCCCATTTCTTTTTTCAATAAACCATAATTCCCGTACGCCAAAGACAAGCCCAACTTGTCATCAAAATCTTCAAAATAAGAAATGACTCCTAATTGTAGTTCCTCCGCTTCTTTCCATCTTCCTTGATCTACATAAACTTCAGCCAAACTTAATTCTACTGTTTTTACAGTTGATGGATTACTGTGTACTTTAAAAATTTCAATGGCCTTTAATAGTAACGTTTCTGCCCTTTCGCCCTTGCCATTATAGAAACTAAGCAAGCCCACTTGTAGATAAGAATCGCCCACATCTCTTGGTATAGAATGCTTTTCCTTTATCGTTAATGATTTTTCAAATTGTTCTAATGCTGTTTTATAATCTCCTTGATTATAATAAATATGACCTATATTATCTAATGCTTGAGCCATCAGCGGTTTCTTATCTATTTCTATTGCATAATCATACACTTTTTTAAAATAAGATTCTGCTTCGGAAAATTCTCCCTTATTCATGTGAAGAAACCCCAAATTCTCATAGGATTGGAAAATACCGCTTCGGTCATTGATTTTTTCAGCTATCTCAAGTGCTTTTTGTACATAACCTAATGATTCTTCAGGATTTCCCTTTCGGGTGTAATAACTCAATCCGTTATAATGCTTGACTAAAGTCGTATCTTCTTGGCTTGAATTGGCTATTTTATTTTTCAAATCAAGGATCATACTATCTAGGTGAGACTGAGCGTTGCAACAATAGAATAAGAGGAGAAAAACAAAAGTAATAAAAGGCTTCATGATGATTAGATTTCAAATGGGTGAATGTTTAAGTTACACTAATATAAATAAAAAAAATACACTCCAACTCCAATTAAGGAGCGGAGTGTATTTAAAATGAGTCCCTGGGCCTATTTTGGAACACTAAAATTTAATTCATCTATACTATTAAGCGATCCCCCAAGGACTAAAAATAATCCATATTACTATTACAAAAACTATCAAAGCCATTGTCAACCAAAAATCTCTATTCGAGAATAATGATTGATTTTCTTTTATTCTTTCGTAGGTGACATTTTTTAGTTTTTCTGCCGAGTGTTGTGGTGCCGTCAAACTCACTAAAATTAAAATGGCAGAGCATAATAAAAATAAAAATAAGGCAAAATGGAGGAAATTAATTGTGGCGAAATATTGCAAGGCTCCTCCTTCTGCCAAACCACCACTAGCATTTACGGCTTCCATAATCAAACGGAAAGAACCGATGACCAGACCGGTCATTAAAGCAGCGAATGCACCTTTGGCATTAATTCTTTTAATGAATAATCCCAATAAAAATACCGCCGCAATGGGTGGCGAAATATATGCTTGGATACTTTGTAAATATTTATAAATTCCTCCACCTTCTGTCAACATCTTCATTAAAGGAATCCACATCAAACCACTTAGGACTAAAAATAAAGTGGCAATTCTTCCTACTCTTACCAATTGCTGTTCGGTAGAATCTGGGTACCATTTTTTATAGAAATCCAAGGTAAACAAGGTCGAACAACTATTAAAAACAGAAGATAATGAACTCATCAAAGCGGCTAATAAACCGGCAACGACCAAACCTTTAAAACCGGTGGGTAGAAAATTCATGACTAAAGCCGGCAAAGCCGTATCTCCATCCATTTCGCCAGTTGTATTCAATAATAGGGTATTGTCTACTTTTAGGTAAATGGCATAAGCAATCACCCCAGGAATGACGAATAAAAATATGGGTAATAATTTCATAAAACCACCAAACAAGGTTCCTTTTCTTGCTTCGGAAATATTTTTAGCCGACAAAACTCTTTGTACAATAAATTGATCCGTGCACCAATACCAAACCCCTAGGATAGGAGCTCCAAAAAGAACACCCGTCCAAGGGAAATCCGGATCGTCCATGGGTCTCCATAAATTAAAAAATTTGGAAGACTCTGCACCATGCGTTGCACTGATGGCTTCGGTTACCCCTGACCACCCTCCTATGGCACTCAGGCCAAAATAGGTCACTGCCAAAGAACCGAACACTAAGATGAACATTTGGATCATATCCGTATAAATCACTGCTCTCAACCCTCCATATATTGTATATACTCCCGTCGCCAAAACGACTATGGCTGCACCGATCCAAAAAGGCACGCCTAACATCACTTCAAAAACCAATGCCCCGGCAAAAATCGTTACTGAAATTTTTGTCGCTACATAAGCAAAAATGGAAACAGCAGATAAATATGTTCTTGCAGCAGGAGAATATCTTTTTTCCAAAAATTCAGGCATGGTAAACACACCCGATTTAATATAAAAAGGAACAAAAATCCATCCCAATAAAATAAGGATAAGTGTGGCTAATAATTCGAATTGCCCGGCAACAAAATCTCCTCTTGCTCCTGAACCTGCCAAACCGACTAAATGTTCCGAGCCGATATTTGAGGCAAACAAGGAAGCTCCGATGACAAACCAACCTACATTTTTCCCAGCCAAAAAATAATCTTCTGAAGAGGATGATTTCTTATCTTTCTGCGTTACATAATATGCGGTAAAAAATATCCCGATAAAATACAAGGCAACGACAATGTAATCTATGATTTCCATTTTGTTTTGTTTCGTTTTTAATTGATGGTTTTCGGATTATTTTTAAACTTACAAGTATTTCCTTCAAAAAGAAAATCTTTTGTTAATTCTCCAATCGTAATTCCAAATTTCCCCGGTTCGGTTATCCAAACATTTTCTTGGCCAACAAAAGCCAAATCCCTTGCTCGGATGGTAAATTCAATATTTTTCTTTTCTCCTTCCTTTAATTCGATTTTTTTGAATGCCCTTAATTTTTTAACCGCTGGGGTAACGCTAGCTACATAATCATTAATAAATAACTGAACGACTTCTTTTCCTTCTCGCTCTCCTACATTGGCAACGTCTACAGAAATAATTAAATCATCCGCAGCAGTCATTTGTTTTTTACTGATTTGTAAATTCGAATATTCGAATTTCGAATAACTTAAACCATGACCAAATTCATATAAAGGCTGGAATGCATTGGGAGAAAAATCAGAATGCATTTTATCTGTTCCTTTGTGATCATAGGTGATTAGAGAATGAGGTTCTCTAGGGTATGTAAAGGGAAGTTTTCCAGAAGGATTCACATCTCCAAATAAAATATCGGCCATCGCCAATCCTCCTTCATCACCTGGTAGATATCCCATTATGGTTGCTTGGGAAACATCATCACACTCCGTAATTACTCGGGGGCGTCCACCAATAAAAACCAATATTACTGGCGTTCCTGTTTTGGCAATTTCTTGCACCAATTTTACTTGGGCATTGGGCAACATCAAATTATCCAAATTACCTACGATTTCGGTATAGGTCGATTCACCCACGCAAACAATAGCTGCTGTTTTTCCTTTGGCGGCCGCCACCACTTCGTCTATATTTTTTTCTTCTTTAATAGAACAACCTTCCAAATAGCTTACTTTATCTTTGCCTATTTCTTTCATAATGGCTTCGGCGATTGTTGCCTTTCCTTTATTGTTCCATTTGGGTTGATCGCCCTGCCAAGTATGTGTCCATCCTCCATTTAAATAATTCAGATTATGTGAAGTCGGCCCTGTTACTAAATAATTTCCTTCCTTGGAAAGCGGTAAAATGTTTTTTTCATTTTTTAATAACGTGATGGATTCCTGTGCTGCTTTCAAAGAAACAGCAGCATGTTCTTCAGAACCGAATTTCGGATAATCTTTAAAATGCGTAATTGGATTTTCAAACAATCCTAATTTTATTTTTACCCGCAATATTCTTTCTACCGCATCATCAATTCTAGACATTTCCACTTCACCATCTTCCACTAATTTTTTCAAGGTTTTTGTGAAGGATAAATCCATAGGCACCATGCTCATGTCAATACCGGCATTAATCGCCATTTTTACCGCATCATAGTCTCCTTCTGCCACTCTATGTCGACTGTACAAATACTTAATGTCTTCCCAATCGGTTAAAACAATTCCTTTAAACCCTAATTCATTTTTTAATAAATCGGTTAATATTCTTTTATCAGCGTGAACAGGAATCCCATTCATTTCTCCAGAGCAAATCATAATGGTATGCGCCCCTGCATCAATGGCTTCTTTGAAGGTGGGTAAGAAGTACTCACGCAGTTGCCGTTCTGGCACCCAGGCGGGCGTTCTATCTTTTCCAGAAAGGGTGACACTGTATCCTAAAAAGTGCTTTAGACAAGAAGAAATATTTGTTTCTTTTTCAATATCGTTTTTATCTCCCTCATAGCCTTTTACCATTGCAATTCCCATTTCGGTTGCTAAGTGAACGTCTTCTCCATAGGTTTCCCAAAATCTTGGCCAACGAGGATCACGCCCCATGTCCAAAACTGGAGAAAAGGTCCAAGGAATACTGGAAGCCCTAGTTTCGTAAGCGGTAACCCGACCAATTTCTTTTGCCATTCCTGGATCCCAAGATGCCGCTTGTGCTATTTGTTGAGGAAAAAGTGTTGCACCTAACGTATAGTTTGTACCATGAATAGCATCTATTCCATATAAAACAGGAATTCCTGATTCTTTCTTTTGAGTCGCATAATCTTGAATCGTAGAAATAATTTCATACCAATGTTCTTTTGTATAAGCATGACCGCCACAATTTAGAATAGAACCGACTTTATAATCAACTAAAACTTCTTGTAATTTATTAGGATCCAATTCATGTGGCTCTTTTAAATCATAGGGTGCTCCTACAGAAATGGCATCAATGGATAATTGTGTCATTTCCCCTACTTTGTCAGCAAGGGTCATTTCATCCATAATGCTTTTTATTCTTTTATCTAAATCAGAACCTTTATCTTTTTTTGTCCCTAGAGAGACAATTGATGAAGACAATTGATTTTGACTAGCATCATTACATCCTACAAGAAAAATAAATAAAAAAAACAGTATGGAAATATGAATAGAATGTTTCATTACACATGAATTAATTTCAAATAAAAATTATTGGAACACTCGAACATAATCAACGATCATGTATTGTGGAAAAAGGGTATTCTCATCCGGTGCTCCCGGCCAATTCCCTCCAACAGCCACATTAAAAATGAAAAAGAATTCTTGGTTGAATGGCCAAGGTTGTCCATTCAAATCTTCTGGAGCAACGTCTACGTACATAACATCATCAACAAAAATTCGAATACGGT
>JAHDHJ010000002.1:0-7788 GCA_020631375.1 Saprospiraceae bacterium
GATAGAATTAAATATTACGAAAAAGAAGTCATTACCTTAGAAGAATTAAAATCCAAAATGAATGTTTCTATTTCCAATGCTGAAAAGTTTTTAGATGAAAAAAATAAATAATTGTCTTGACAATTTATAAATAAAAAAGGCACATTCTGAATTTTCAGAATGTGCCTTTTTTTATTCGGTTTAAAATTAGCGAATTAAATTATTTCGTTCTAATCTTAACAGATTCACCTATCCAACAACCAACACTATAGTAATCTCCCGGTTTTTTACCGTTCATGAATACGTCTTCCTTTTCTGGATATTGTCCGCTATAAGCTCCGATATTCTTCTTTGCACTAGCTTGTACTTCAGGATCAGAATCTACGGACTTGGCTTTGCTCCATTTGTCTATCGCTGCTAGGATAATCATTCTTTGTTCAAAGGCATTCTTTCCACAACTTCTTGCACTCTTAGCATATAAATCCCCTAACAAAAGATAAGGTTTCCCCGAACCTGAATTCAATGAAGCAGCTTTCAAAGCATGTTTCTTTGCTTTGGAATATTCCTTTAGCTTACGACCATAGGTCACAGCCAAATAATAATGATATTCTCCTTTTTTAGTAGGATCGGATTCCATACCTATTGCCTCTTCATATTTAGAAGCCGCTGTATTATAGTCTCCTGAACTATAAGCTTTTTGTGCTTGGATGGCAGGATTGTTTGCCTCCCATTCCTTTTTTTGTCTGGCAATATCCGCAGCGCTTGCTGCTTGTGCAGCAGCTCTGTCCTTTTCCATTTTCGCATAGATTTCATTCATCAGAGGTTCTGAAGATGTACAACCGTAACCTTTCAACAATTCATAAACCCTGTTGTAATTAGCTTTGTCATTCGGATTCGCATCATATTCGGGCTTGATTTTCTTAATATGGTAATCACAGCCGAATATCTGGCTCGCTATTGTTTCAAACAAAGGAGCGACAGCATCTTTTTGTTGCTTATAGTAAGGTCCGAATCTTGGATCTTCTTTCATTTTCTTATCGCAGATGGCATTGATTTTATTGGAAATGGCACGTGCATCATCAGCAGATATTTTTTTGGCATTAAAGTTATTTACAGTAATATCCGCATAAGGATAAATAACACTATAACCCAAATTGTCTCCATTCAATTCCACAGCTTCCGCCAATGTTTCCATAATCACATCACGGTCATAGTTGAAGGTGTAGTATAATTCATAGACTTTGTTTTCCAATAAATAGCCTTTTTTATCCTTTCCTTTTTTATCTTTTGGATAACATTCGTACTCTTGGTCGTATAAAGTTAAAAAAGTCTTAAGCATGGATTCTTGCTTCGCTGCATCAGTTTCTGCGGCATAAACATTCTTAATTATTTCCCTCCCATCGCTATAATGTAATGCTCTTTTTCCATCTGCTGCGGGTGCTGCAGTATAGACTTTTTCCCATAAAGGATATGCATCTGCAAATTTTTTCGCCTTTACAAAATCCCTATAAAACATATGGGTATTTTCCAATTCATCCTTGTCCGGCGAATCGTTCCAATCCTTGCATTGCGCTAAGGATGAGGAGCTAACAAGGGCAATAGTAGCCAAAGTAAGTAGTGAAGCGTAGAATGTCTTCAGTTTCATATTAATTGTATTTACGTTTAAAGAACCATAGGTTATCATTGAGTGTGAAACCAAGGTTGAGTTTAAAATAAGTTTCTTTCAAGAAGTCGGGATCTCCATATTGTCCGAACTCCCCAGATATATTAACGAAAGAAATCAGCTTTCTATTTTCCCGATCCGGTTGTAAGGGCAATCCTACACCAAAAGTTAGCGCCTTATGCGAAAATTGAGAACTGCTGTCACCCGTCGCTGATCTTGGATCTGTTTTATAAAATCCACCAATCCTATACATGATTCTTTTCCTATAATGTTTGAATGGTGCATTGTGTTGTGGAATGTATTCTGCCCCGAATCCTATCTTATAAGAATCTGCCAAGGATGCAGGATCTACATCATTTGAATATTTGCTCCAAGTAGAAAGCGTATAATCGAATCCTATTTTCCAATGTGCATCCCTTGATACCATGAGACCTACCCCGAACTCGCCAGGAAGCGTGGCTTTCCCCTCGTATTCACTTTGGTATGCAATGGTGTCTACATCCACAAGTACGTTTCCAACAGATTGCCTTCTTAATTGGATTCTTTCGGATGTGGTTGTAATTTCATTCTTCGAATTACCGTGGACTCCTACTGTAATTCTTGTTCTTTGTTTTAATATTTTGTTTCCCTGAGCATCAAGTTCAACTTTTTGTGGCAAGACATATTCATATAATCCACCCACATTCCATACGAAACCCTTTATGCTGGTCTCATCCAGATAAAAATTCCTGTATTCATCCTCAAAACCAAGAAAATAATCCCATTGTTCTTTGGATTGCTTTCCGAAAAGATAACCAATATTAATACCGACTGAAAAGTTCTTGTATTTGAAAGAATTGCCCCAAAGGAATTTATTGGTAGCTCCATTTCCCTCGAATGTGCTTACCACTTCTCCTACGCCGTCGAATGTTCTGCTTTTTTCCAAATCATATCCTATTGCCGAATAAGGTGTGAGACTAATTGTCATACCCAACTTGAATGGTTTTTTCTTTCTGGCAACAGATTCGTTCAGTGTATTGAACAAAGGAAGCCCCAATGCCAGGTATGAGAGATTTCCGGTATGGATTTTATCGGTAGCATCAGGAGTTGCCAGCTTTTTGAATTGATAATATCCTCCAGCCTCAAAAGCGGCTTGGGATAAATAACTACTGCTCGCAGGATTCTGCAGGTTGATCTGGAAAGGATCATTATAAGTAGCAGACAATCCGGGCATGGCTCTCAATCCAGCAAAAGACAGCTCATTGATATTGCCAAATCCTAATATGGTGTAAGGGTCGTTTTCCTTGGGTTGTGCGAAAAGCGTAATCCCTATAAATAGGATTACCACTAATGAAGTCGCTGCTTTCAAATTATGCAACATTATGTTCTAATATTTTTATCAATCCAATTAATACTAAATGGGGTTCCACTACAGTTCCCCAATCTATCAAGTCATCCAATAATTCTGCATCTCCTCCAGTAAGAATGACTTTTAAATCTTCTGTTTGTTTATCAAACCGTTGGATAAATCCCAATGATTCTTGTGCAGCACCCCAAACGGCTCCGGCACGAATGGCCGTCTCCGTACTATAACCCCTGTCGGTCTCAGGATGCTGCTTGGAAACCAAAGGTAGTGCAGAAGTAAACTCATCCATTGCTTTTAGTCTCATACTGATACCCGGAGCTATATTTCCGCCCAAATATACAGTTTTGGCATTAATGAGATCATATGTTATGCAAGTTCCTGCATCTATAACCAAACATCCATGCCCTGGAAAAAGAACTGATGCTCCCATAACTCCTGCGACCCTATCTTTTCCTAGTGTTTCGGGAGTAGCATATATACTTCCCATAGGAACGGCTGTCTTCGTTTCCAAACGAATATATTTGTATTTTTCATTCAGATAATTTTCCAGCTTTTTTGGAACGGTTGCCGTAGAAGAAAGTATGGCGTTTTCAATGGACTTTCCTTTTACAAATTCCTTTAACCCTTCCAAATCGGAAGCTTTCAGATTATCATGGACCAGTAGTTCCTTTCCTTTGAAAAGCCCCAGTTTCATTCTGGTATTGCCTATGTCTATCGCTAAATCCAATACTTACTAATGTCTGAAATGACGGATGCCTGTCGTTACCATTGCCAAGTCATTTTCATTGCAATAATCTATGCTCAAACCATCATTCATCGAGCCGCCCGGTTGGATCACTGCAATGATTCCTGCTTTATGAGCTAATTCCACACAATCCGGAAATGGAAAAAATGCATCGGAAGCCATTGCCGCACCATTCAGGTCAAAACCGAATTGTTTGGCTTTTTCTATGGCTTGTTTGCAGGCATCCACTCTAGAAGTCTGTCCGCAACCCATGCCTATCATTTGTTTGTTTTTTACAAGGACTATGGTATTGGACTTTACGTGTTTTACACATTTGTTCGCATATTCCAAATCATCCAATACATTTGCTGACGGTGCTTTCTTGGTTACCTGTTCAAACTCCTTGCGGGATTCCATTTTCAAATCCGCATCTTGTTCTATTACTCCATTAAGTAAGCTTCGGTAGCTCTTTGGTTGCACGTCGAATGCATTAATTTTCAATAGCCTCCTTGTTTTCTTTGTTTTGAGCAATGCTAATGCATCGTCGTCAAAATCGGGAGCTATGAGGATTTCATAAAAACGGGTATTGATATCTTGAGCTGTTTTCAAATCTATCGTCCTATTGCTGACCAGTATTCCTCCGAATGCGGAAATGTCATCACATGCTAATGCAGCTTTCCAAGCATCGTGGATATTGTCCCTTGTAGCAATGCCACATGCATTCGTGTGTTTGATAATAATGAATGTCGGATCATCTTCTCTGAATTCTCTCATGAAATTCACTCCTGCATCCACATCCACAAGGTTGTTATAGGATAATGCCTTGCCATGTAATTGCTCGAACATTCCATTCAAGTCGCCATAAAAAGTGGCGGACTGGTGTGGGTTTTCTCCGTACCTCAAAACTTGCCCCTGGTCAAAACTTTGCTTGAAAGCGGTTTCCCCTAAGTCCTTATTGAAATAATTATGAATGGCAACATCATAATTGGAAGAAATAGCGAAAGCTTTCCTTGCTAGATATTTTCGATCCTCCAAATCTGTTTCTCCTCCTTTCTTTTCTAAGATATCCAATAGGAAATCATATTCTCCCATAGATGGAACAATTACAATATCCTTGAAATTCTTTGCTGCCGCTCGAATCAATGAAATTCCGCCAATGTCTATCTTTTCTATAATTGTCGATTCATCGTCAGTGGAAGCAACGGTTTGCTCAAAAGGATATAGATCCACAATGACCAAATCTATTTCCGGAATCTTATAAGTCTCTAATTGTGCTAAGTGTGCATCTTCTCTTTTAGCTAAAATTCCTCCAAAAACCATCGGATGGAGGGTTTTTACCCGACCATCCAAAATTGAGGGATACTCTGTCAGGGATTCGACTGGGACAACCGGAATGCCCAAAGATTCAATATATTTCTGAGTTCCTCCGGTAGATATGATTTCCACATCCAAACTATGGAGTTTTTTAGCAATTTTATCAATTCCATCCTTGTGGAAGACTGAGATAAGTGCAGATTTGATTTTCATTTTTATTATAAGGATTGTTTGTAATGTCCTAATTGCCGCAAAGGTAATCTTTTAATGTAGAAACCACTGCCATTTTTTCTTATCGTAACAGTTATTTAATTCTGGTTATGTAAGATGCAGGGGATTTAGATATTAGTATTTAGGTCTTGGAGTTTTCCTATGGACTTTGCGGATTTTTCGGGAATTAGGCAGTTAGACAAAAACTAGTGCTTGCTAGACTTTAAACGAAGTATTTCCCTGATTAAGGAATCTATGTCTCTTTTGTTATTATAAAAATGTAGAGAGATACGTATTCCTGTTCCTCTGAATGAAGTGAAAATTCCTTTTTTCTCTAATTTTAGTTGTGTATTGAAATCCCCTTCTATGATTACGATTTGGGAACGGAACTCTTTTTTATAATTAGAAATTATCTTTATCTTATTTCGAATTAATTCGGAGTATAGATAATCGCTTAGCTTATGTACTCTTTTTTCTATTTCCTCAATACTTATTTTATTCAATAATTCTAAGGACGTTCCCAATCGATAAAATGAGTCATGTCTTTCATGCCCGATTTCAAATCTTCTGGCACTAGGGAAGGCTTCATGCCCTTCCGCTACTGCCCGGTATTGCCAACAATATTTTGATGGGTATTTATCCAATAAATCTTTTTTAATATACATGATACAGCTCCCAAATCCAGCCATCATCCACTTATAACAACTGGCAAACATGATGTCCACGCCATGTTTTTTAACATCTATATGTGAAGTGCCTAGAGATTGCGTAGCATCCAAAATCAAAATCTGGTCTTTTGGTTTTGATTTTTTTAATTTTTTCAAATCTAATTTGAATCCTGTATGCCATTGCACATGGCTTACTGCTAATATTCCTGTATCTAGTTTTGATAATTTTTTGTACGAAAAACTGCCATTTGGTTTTGCTTGGATTTTCTGGGAAGTATAACCTTGTATTTCCCAAGGAGAAATTAAGGAGGGGAAATCACCATTTACATATCCGATTTCCAAACCGGAAGATTTGAGCATCATCGCCAACCAATTCATTCCGATGGACATATTCGGTACGATTGCGACTTCATAGGCGGAAGCATTGATTAGTTTTGCTACATCAGTCCTAATCACTTCCATGCCTGCCGCCCATTCTTCTGCTACCGAAGCGCCTCTTCTGGCATGGGCTTGATACATATCATTGACTAAGTCCAGGGTCTTATCAGGAATTAATCCGGTAGCCGCAGTATTCAGATAAACACTGTCGTCAAATGCTTTGAATTGTCTCCTTATTTTTTTCCAATTTGCCATATCCTATGAAAATGATTAAATCAAATGTAAATTTACTTCATGTTTGAATTTGCAAGAAAAATATTCACTTGCATACTGTTTGCATGCTATGACAAAGCAATTATCCAAACCTAATCAAAAGTATATTAATGAATACCATTTTAATAGAAAAAAAAGAAGAATATATCATCGTCCAATTAAATCGGGGACGGGCGAACCCCATAAATGCCGAAATGGTAAAAGAACTTCGCCAGTTAATAAAGGATGTTGAAAATGATGATGAGATAGGCGGAATCATTCTGACAGGGCAAAAGAATTTTTTCTCAGCGGGTTTGGATGTCATAGAATTATATAATTATGATGAAGTAACTATGGCTCAATTCTGGAACGATTTCATAGACCTAATACATGAATTGACTTCCTTTTCCAAGCCATTGATATCTGCGATTTCAGGACATAGTCCAGCTGGGGGTTGTCTTTTTGCCATTTGTTCGGATTATAGGATCATGGTTGATGGAGAGCGTTTCCAGATAGGGTTGAATGAAGTACCAGTAGGAATATTGGTCCCTCATGGGATTTTAGAATTATATGCTTTCTGGTTGGGAAAAGGAAAGGCATACCAAGCATTAATGCAAGGGCATTTATTCAATTCTGAAGATGCATTGGTAAATGGTTTGATTAATAAGGTTGTCCCTTCTGATGAATTATTGAGTCGTGCGGAGGCACAAATGAAACTTTATCTCTCATTCCCCAAATCTGTATGGAAGCAAACGAAAAAGAATCTAAGGGCTAAGCTGATAGAAGATTCCAAGGTGAGCAAAGAAGATAGAGAAAAGGCAATGAAGCAGTGGTGGAGTGAAGAATCAAGAACCGTCTTGGGAAAAATAGTGGACAGATTACCAAAAAAAGGAGCATAGCCAACAGGGTCGGCTATGCTGCACAGGGTGATTCATTTGGCTTTATAGCTAGGGTTTAGATTTGGGCTAAAGTATATTTTGCGTAAGATTCATGTGTCTTGCTCATAGTCGAAAATGGCGACTTTAGAACCCAATCTAAATTTAGCTTTGAATGATTGTTATTATATAGACGCAGAATGCATACGGATTCCATAAAAAAAAGACACTTTTTTTGAAAAAAATATTTTTAAAATGAATGGGAATCGAGAATAGATATTTGGTTTGCTTGGCGTTTATTTTTTAGATTGTTGATTTACAGTGTTTTATAAAGGGGTATTTTCGTTTGTACAACGAAAATACCCCTTGGTGAAATGCCT
>JAHDHJ010000002.1:7888-49034 GCA_020631375.1 Saprospiraceae bacterium
TGTAAACTTATTCTATTACACCGACTTCTACAGCTTGGAGGATATCCTTTTTAGATTGGAATTCATGCATAAAAATGATGACATGGCAATTTGCCTCATTCCAATCAGCAGGTAATGTCATACTAAAGGACTTTTCTCCCGTATCTCCAACATTAGTACCTTCGGAATACAAGTCTCCATCAAAATTAGTCATCATTGTCCTTAATACATGTTTATGGGAATAATCATTTACTTTTCCATCAGGAGTAAGCTGGGTATCCAGTATATTGTTTTCAGTAATCATTGCAGAAATCCGAATAGGTTCTGAAACAGTTTCATTAAAAGATATTTTTGCAGTTACTTCCAATAAACGAGAATCAGTATTATAGTTTTTTTCCAAAACCAAAGCCATTTTGGGCGATTCTTCTTTTTCTTGAGCGATATATCCAGCCCATTTATTTCTTTCTATTAGTATTTCAGATTCACTATCGAATTGCCTCCGATTAACAGATGCAGTAGGATAGCCTGCTGCAGGACCCAGTAAACTCTCTATGCCACTTCCCTCAGTAGTACGGAAATCATATGTGCTTTCCGAATAAGGCTCTGCAAAAAAACCAGCATGGATAGAAACTGCTATCAAACTCTCTCCATAAATCCCTAGGAGCGTTTCAATTTGTTCGCTCCCTTCCGGGCAATTTACACATCGTACACCTGTAAATTCTTCAATAAGAACTATCCTGTCGGGGGGAGTAATTTCTGTAGAACCCAAAAGGTTGATAGATGGACCGACTTCTGTACAGCCAATCCATAATATAATCAATAAAAATAAGGGTAATAAAAAGGTGATTTTTTTCATGTCAATTCCATATTTATGATAGCATAGAAAATGAGTTTATTGTTCATTCATTTCTTATGAACCCTAAAAATATGAAATTGGCATGAATACAAAGTATAAAATGGCTTATTAGATTCAACTAAAGGTGAATTATTTGAGTTCTTGACTTCTATTGTTCACTTGGGATTCATAAATGTTTTCAAAAAAACAATATTTTCCCTGGGATTCTATGCCTACTGTAATGGTAGGAGACAGACTTTCATTCATCCCTCCCAAATAATCATGGAAGTAATTGATTACTACATGTAAGTCATAACAAAGATTTTTTAAACGTTCAATGCTCTTACTAGTATTGGGTAAAGGAGTATTCCGTTCGAGCAGTACTCTTTCCTCTGCCAAAATGCCCACGATATAATCCGTTACTTCTATTTCAGGAAGTTCTACTAATTGTTCTACAATGGCGAGGACATCATTTAAATTTTCTTTCTTAGCTTGTTGGGGCTTGGCAGCCCATTGTTTATAGATCTCATATAATGATTCACTGCTACTTGAATAATCTTTGGCATAAAATGCCTCTTTGGCAAAATTGATTTTACTAACAATCATTAAATTCATATTTTGAAAGATGTGGAAATTGATTTTCTTGCAATATAAAACAAATGATTTTATTAAAACAAATTGATTTAAAGTAATGAAAAAATATTAACATTCCTTAGAGAAAAATAGTATCATTACACCTTCAATTACGTCTTAAGTTTAAATTGTTTTAAAACATTAAAAGAAAACACAATGGAAGAGTTATTAGCTAATATCCCAGAAAGTTTGCAAGGGGATATTTTTGGAATGTTAAAGACCCTATTACTAGCTATTGCAGCTTTGGTTATCGGGTTTATGATTATTGGTTGGGTAGTGAAATTCATTAAGAATATCATGTCCAAAAACAATGTGGACAGAGATCTCCAACCCTTTTTGGCATCAATTGTAAGTGTGGGGTTGAAAGTAGCACTGATGATTGCTGTTGCAGGAATGTTCGGAGTAGAGACAACTTCGTTTGTTGCCATTATAGGAGCAATGGCATTTGCAGTAGGTATGGCATTACAAGGAAGTTTGGGGCATTTTGCTTCAGGTGTGCTTATACTTTTGTTTAAGCCATATAGGACTGGGGATCTAGTAGATATACAAGGTCATGTAGGTGTTGTAGAAGAAATCCAGATTTTCAATACGGTATTGCTTACTCCTGACAATAAGAAAATAATTATTCCTAACGGTAATGTTACCAATGGTGCGATTACGAATATTTCGGGGCAAGGAGAAATAAAGGTAGTCATGTCATACGGTATCGGCTATTCTGATGATATTGATAAAGCAAAAGCGACTATTCAGCAAGTAGCCGACGCTTGCCCTCATGTATTGCATGATAAGGATGTAGATATTTTTGTGGAGGCATTGGGAGATAGTTCTGTGAATTTTGCGGTTAGACCTTGGGCCAAAAGCGAACATTATTGGGATGTGTTTTTCTATATGCATGAAAACATAAAGAAAGCATTTGATAAGGAAAATATCGGCATTCCATATCCTACAATGGATTTGAATGTGACAAACCAAAACTAGGAGTTAGAAAATTTCTTATCGAAAAGGAGTAGTCACCAGAGAGATGGCTGCTCCTTTTTGGTAAGAAACAATGTTGTTTTTTTAAAAGGAGTATTAAAAAAATCGGTTCAGAGGATGTTTAAATTTGCTATTTACAATATTTAACTAAGACCTATTTTATTGGCTATCCATTTTTTTTGTTTAATATTGCCTTACTAGAACTAATAAAATATGTTTGTTTCCAATCCAGAATCAGAAAAATGAAAAATCAATTTATCCGCTTCACATCTTTTCTTTTCTTCATCCTAACGGCTACATTTGTTAATGCTCAGGACTCGGGCGTTTTCTCCGGTAGCCTCGAACTCAATACGAATTTTTTCATCAGGGATTCTGCTATCGGAGCAATTGGCACACGCCAATACGAAGACCAGTTCATAGGAGGGGAAGCTTGGCTAAACCTAAACTACAGTTACAAAGGTTTTGACTTTGGACTCCGATTTGATGCTTATCAGAATTCTAACGTGCCAAATCCCGAGGGTTCTTATTCTGCACAAGGGATTGGTTTTTGGCAGATCCACAAAAAAGTGAACAAGCTTGATATTACAGCAGGGCATTTTTATGATCAAATCGGGACAGGAATCATTTTCAGGGCTTACGAACAACGTCCCCTATTCATTGACAACTCCATGATAGGATTTAGATTGACTTATGACCTAATACAAAAGGATGCAGGCGATTTGAAAATAAAAGCTTTTTCGGGACGGCAAAAAAGCCCCTTTAATACGGATCGGGAAGATATTATTTCCAGGGCTTATAAGCCATTTATCAAAGGTTTGGCCTTAGATGGATTTTGGTCAAATGAGGATGGTACGATTTCCCTTGCACCCGGGGTGGGCGTTGTAAACCGCACATTGGATGACGGGACAATGGATCTAATCGTAGCACAGATAAACACTTATTCTCCTATTGACAGCTTCATTCCTAAGTATAATGTATATGCTGCAACAATTTATAATACATTAAGTATTAAGAATTGGACATGGTATATAGAGGGAGCTTATAAGTCCAATGAAGCGATAGAAGACCCTTACCTTTCCAGGTTAGTAGATCGCAGCGGCTATGTTGCCTATACTTCATTGGGCTATTCCCAAAAAGGCTTTAGTGTCTCGGGTGAATTTAAGAGAACTGAAAATTTCTTATTGAGAGCAACTCCCTTAGCAAACAATCCCATAGGTAACATACATTTCCTCCCTCCAATGAATCCCCAAAACACATACAGACTCACTTCCAGATATAATCCTGCTACGCAAGAAATAGGAGAAAATGCTTTTCTGTTCGATATAAGTTACTCTCCCAAAAAGCGATTGAATTTTAGTTTCAATTATAGTGATATTTATGATTTGGAATTAGGGCGAAACTATTATAGGGAGGCCCATCTTATTGCAAGGTATAGGAAACCCAAAAAATATTCCTTAGTAGCTGGTTTCCAATATCAGAGGTATAACCAAGAACTTTATGAGGAAAAACCCAATGCCCCTATCGTTCATGCGAAAATAGTTTATGGTGATTATCTGCATAAATTCACCAAGAAAATTTCCTTAAGAGTTGAAGCCCAATATATGCATACAGAACAAGACTTGGGACAATGGGCATTTGCATTGGCAGAACTGAGTTTTTCTCCACATTGGATTATTACTGTTTCTGACATGGTAAATGTTGCCCCTAACGGAGGAGGCAAAAAACAACATTACCCTACAGGATCTGTCGTATATAATTATAAATCAAGTAGATTCGGACTTTCTTATATCAAACAAGTGGATGGAATAGTCTGCTCGGGAGGAATATGTAGGTACGAACCAGCATTCAGTGGTGTGAAATTTAACCTTACAACTACTTTTTAATACCAAGAAAAATGATTATATTTATTTTTACTTAATATCATAAATTATAAAAATGAAACAAATATTTACACTTTTTAGCTTTTTGTTTTTTGCAGCTTTCGCCAATGGGCAATGTACCCCTGACGCTACTGCTACTACTTGGGGATTGCACCCGGCACCTTCGATAGATATTACCGGGCTAGGTCCGGTACCCGAAATTCCAGCATGTATTGGGGAGGCATATTCTTATACACTTTCATTGGTTGTCCCTAGTAGTTTTGATATACCGGGGGTTGGATCATTAGGGGTGGATCAGGCGACTATTGTAGGGATTACCGGATTGCCAAGTGGCATGTCTTATAGTGAATGTAACCCTAGTTCTTGCATCTTCCCAGGAGGAGCGACAAGTTGCTTCAACATTACGGGGACACCTGATGCTTCAAATACTCCGGGCAATTTCATTTTGCAAATTACTATTAATTTTGCAGGAACAGTAGGGGTTCTTCCAATTGACCAAGACCTTAGTTTCCCTCCACTAAGTTCATCTTTCAATCCACTAAGCCTGCCTTTAGACCCTTATGTGATTGAATTAAGAGCAGCGGGAGCATGTGCAGATGCGGCTTATAATTTAGAAAACGAGATTAGTTTGGGGTCTAATGTTCCCAATCCTTTCAGAGGTATGACATCGATTGCTGTTACAGCAGAAAAAGGAGGAGACTATGATTTTTCCGTTTACAATCTTTTAGGAGAAAAAATAAGTGGACAAACGCATAATTTCAGAACAGGAGAGAATACAATAGAATTTGATGGTTCTGCATTAGCTAGTGGTGTTTATGTTTATACAATTAGCAATGAAAAAGGAAGTGTTTCTAAAAAAATGATTATCAATAATTAAATAGATGGCTAGATAATTAGATTTAGAGATTTTAAAAAACCCTCATTCAGTCTTGGCTGAATGAGGGTTTTTTAAAATGTTATTCACCGTAAAGCAAAATCGCAATCCTGCAAGGCTTAATCTTCATATGCCTCTATCGGAGGACAAGTACAAATCAGATTTCTATCCCCGTGTGCATTATTTACCCTTGCTACTGATGCCCAGAATTTATAACCATCGTTTAGATAAGCTAAGGGGTAAGCTGCTTTCTTCCTTGTATACGGTAAAACCCAAGTGTCAGAAACGATTTCTGCCAAGGTATGGGGAGCATTCGTCAAGACATTATTTTCCTTATATTCTTCATTGCTAGCTACTTCGTCAATTTCCTTTCTGATTTCCAACATTGCATCACAGAATCGATCCAATTCATCCTTATCCTCACTTTCAGTAGGCTCAATCATAATTGTACCCGCAACAGGGAAAGATAATGTCGGAGCGTGGAAACCATAATCTATCAAGCGCTTCGCTACATCTTCAGCTCCGAGCTTGATTGCTTTCAAATGCCTCAAATCAATAATCAATTCATGTGCAGAACGCCCCATGTGTCCCAGATACAACACCTTATATGCTCCCTCCAATCTCGATTTGATATAATTGGCATTTAAAATCGCATATTTTGTTGAATTCATAACCCCTTTGGCTCCCAACATTCTAATGTAGGCATAAGGAATCAATAAGATACTCGCACTACCGAATGGAGCAGAGGAAACCGCATGGATTCCTTCCTTTCCTCCTGTTTCACTATGGACATGATTAGGCAAGTAAGGTGCCAAAGAATCATTCACACAAATGGGTCCCATACCTGGTCCGCCACCGCCATGCGGAATAGCAAAAGTCTTATGCAAATTTAAATGACAAACATCCGCACCTATGGTAGCTGGATTCGTCAAGCCGCATTGAGCATTCATATTCGCACCGTCCATATAGACTTTGCCTCCATATTCATGGATCGTATCGCAAATTTCTTTGATTTCTGTTTCAAAGACACCATGGGTGGATGGATAAGTTACCATCAGCGATGCAAGGTTGTCCTTGTGTTTTTCTGCTTTGGCTTTCAAATCTTCTACATCAATATTTCCTTCTGCATCACATTTTACAACCACAACCTTCATACCTGCCATGACCGCACTCGCCGGATTTGTTCCATGTGCCGAAGATGGGATAAGCGAAATATTTCTATGCTCTTCCCCATTAGCCAAATGATATGCCCTTATTGCCAATAGCCCTGCGTATTCTCCTTGTGCTCCAGAATTCGGTTGTAAGGAACAGGCAGTGAAACCGGTAATCACACAAAGGTATTCCTCAAGGGATTGAATCATTTTTTGATAGCCCAATGTTTGCTCCTTAGGAGCAAAAGGATGGATGTTGGCAAACTCAGACCAACTTACAGGACGTAATTGTGTAGCTGCATTCAGTTTCATTGTACAGGAACCCAATGGAATCATAGAATGGGTCAATGACAAATCCTTGTTCTCAAGGCGTTTGATATACCGCATCATTTTTGTTTCCGTATGGTAATTATTGAATACAGGATGGGTCAGGTATTCACTGGCTCTGATTAGTTCGCTATCAAATTGATATTCAATATTTTCCTTGTTGGTTTGGATTTGGGTTTTGTTTCCGGTAAAAATTTCTACCAGTTCTTCAATATCTTCCAACAATACCGTTTCGTCCAGAGCAATACCTAAATGCCGGTTATCAATCTTCCTTAGATTGACACCTTTTTCTATTGCTTTATTATAAATGTTGTCACGTTGGGTAGTATTGGCACAATCTATTTTTAAAGTATCAAAAAATCCTTTGTTGGTATTTTCAAATCCTGCTTTGGATAAATGCTCTGCTAATATTCCAGCCTTGTAGTGGATGTTTTTGGCAATGGATCTGATTCCATCTTCTCCGTGATATGCAGCATACATGCCTGCCATTATTGCCAACAAAGCTTGGGCTGTGCAAATGTTTGAGGTGGCCTTGTCCCTTCGGATATGTTGCTCCCTTGTTTGCAAAGCCATTCTCAAAGCAGAATTTCCATGCCTATCAATGGAAAGTCCAATGATTCTTCCTGGGATTTGTCTTTTGAAATCTTCTTTGGTTGCAAAATATGCAGCATGTGGTCCTCCGAATCCCATAGGGATTCCCATTCGTTGGGTATTTCCTACGGCTGCATCAGCACCCCATTCTCCTGGAGGAGTAAGTATTGCCAAAGAAAGAATATCTGCTGCAACAGTAACATAAATGCCTGCTTCTTTAGCTTGTTTGGCTAGTTCGGTGTAATTTTCTACGGCGCCCTCTTCATTTGGGTATTGTAATAAGATGCCAAAGGCATTCCCATTCAAATCAAATGATTTCCAATCTTGAACGATTATTTCTATTCCCAAAGGTTCTGCCCTTGTCAATAGGATGTCTATGGTATGTCGATGTGTTTTGTCAGAAACAAGGAATTGATTGATTGTATTGCCTTTGTTCTTCTTGTTTTTCATCGCAAAAAACATGGTCATGGCTTCTGCAGCGGCAGTTCCCTCGTCCAAGAGAGAGGCATTAGCAATTGGCAATGCCGTAAGGTCGGAAACCATTGTTTGGAAGTTCAATAGGGCTTCCAGCCTTCCTTGGGAAATTTCTGCTTGATATGGAGTATATTGGGTGTACCAACCCGGATTTTCAAAGATATTCCGAAGTATGACCGATGGAGTAATTGTTCCATAATAACCCATGCCAAGATATGTGCGATTTACCTTGTTTAATGCGGCAAGGGATTTTAATTCCCTAAGAAATTCGTATTCTGTTTGGGCAGGAGGGAGATCCAATTCTCCTTTTAAACGAATGTCTTTGGGGACAGTTTGGTCAATCAATTGATCCAAATTTTCCAGACCTATGACTTTTAGCATTTCTTTTTCTTCATTTTTGGAAATGCCAATATGTCTTTTCTCAAATTTATCGTGATGCTTCATCTCACAGAATACAATTCGGTTTGTAATGAAAACCCGAAGGTTCGTTTTTCTTTGCAAAAGTACGAATAGAAATAGCTTAAATCATTTAAATTTTAAATTATTATCAATAGATGTTGATGAAGTGTTAGTTTGTCTGAATATTAGCGAATCCCAATTGATTTGCCATTCATGGGTAAATGTTTATGGATTTGGATAGTTTTATGATTTATATGACTTTTTTCATGTGTAAAAAGTATAGAATTGCGGTCTAAACCGCAACTTAAACCAGATTAGTTTGGCTGATAAATGAGAAAAAGAGGTTTAGGTTTGTCCAAAGCATTATATTAGCGGAAAATCTGCTTGCCAAAATTCATGGTGATTTATCAAAAGAGAATTTTTTAAGATGGAACAAAAAACGGATTTACTTTTAGTTGTAGAAACTTATGCCAGCCAATATATTGAAGAGAACATGCCTAAGAAATATGTTTACCATGATTTGGAGCATACGCAGAATGTCGTCCGTTCCTGTGGGGAATTGGGGGAGAAATATTTTCTTGGGGAGAAAGATATGGAGTTGTTATTGGTAGCGGCGTGGTTCCATGATTTGGGTTATGTGGATGGACCGGAGGACCATGAGGAAAGAGGGGCGGAGAAAGCTGCGGAATTCCTTAGGGAGAAAGGGCTTGGGGAAGAGGATATTGATAAGGTAAAGGCTTGTATCAGGGCAACTAAGATGCCCCAAAGTCCTGTTGACATAATGGGGAAAATTATTTGCGACTCGGATCTGAACCACTTAGGTAAGAATTCCTATTGGGAGAGATGTGATAAGGTCAGACAAGAATTAACACTGGCAAAGAATGTGGTGATGCCGGAGGGGGACTGGATTGATTTTGAACTTAGGTTTCTCGAAGCTCATAATTACCATACGGATATTGCACAGGCTTCTTGGGGGGAACAAAAAAAGGACCATATCAAGCAATTGTATAAGCGCAAGGAAAAATTATTCCCTCCGGTTGGGGGCATTAGCAAAAAAAGAAAAAAAAAGAAAAAAAAGATAATTCCTGAAGGTTCTGAAATCCAGATTAAACAAATGAACTTGGGGCGTGGCGTGGAAACGATGTACCGTGCTACTTACCGGACTCATGTAAATCTTTCCGCAATGGCGGATAACAAGGCGAATATCATGTTATCCATTAACGCGATTATTGTTTCTATTGTGGTTTCTACTCTGGTTCCCCAATTCGATGATAAACCGCAATTATTAATTCCTACGCTCTTGCTTTTGGGTACTTGCCTAATGGCAATAGTTTATGCAACGTTATCTACAAAACCCAAGGTAACTGAAGGGCGTTTTTCAAGGGAAGATATAGAAAAGAAAAGATCCAATTTATTATTCTTTGGTAATTTCTATAATATGGAATTAAAGGATTTTCATTGGGGGGTGATGGAGATGATTAAGGATGAGGATTTTTTATATAGTTCCATGACTAGGGATTTGTATTGGTTAGGGAAAGTACTCGCAAAAAAATATAAATTATTAAGTATTTGTTATAATATTTTCATGTATGGGTTAATCCTTTCCGTTATTGCATTTGGTGTGGCTTATGCCGTGATTTGATTATATTTTTTCACACTGCTGTAATAGCCAGGCTTTTTCAATTAATGGACTTGTATTTTTTATTTTATTAATTAATTCCGATTTAATGTCATCTTCATTTAATATCTTAATTAAAGATTTCGTGAAATTTAAATAAGTTTGTTTGATGTTTTCTGCTATTAATTTATTCCGCCTCAAATAAGTCTGAAAAGAAGCGATTTGGAATTCCAAGGTTTCCATTTCCTGGGTTTCGTAATATATTTTTGACATCATTAATTTAGTTCCTAGATTGTAATAAATATCAGTAAATTCCACTTGGGCAAAATTATATAAAGACTTGTCATACTGTTTTTTATGGTAAAACAATTCTGCCATATTATAGTGCAGGGCATTCTTCTGAAATTCCTTTTTCAGTTTCTTATGGTTATCCAAAATAAATTGTTCCGTCCTTTTGAAATTTTCTAATTTAAATCCGATTTTCACCACATTCTTAAAATCCCAAGGAGAAAGAAAACCATCTTCTAATAAAACGTTGGACTCGATTCCTTTCTGATAAGTTTCATATAATTCAACATAGTATTTATTGTCATTTTCTTTTCTTAATTGTTTGATATAGTGATTAATTAAAAAATAATAAATACCTTTTAATTCATTGGCTTCAAAATAATAATTAAAAGCAAATAATATTTTTTTTATTTCATCCAAATAAATATCATCGCCTTCCGTCAACAAACGATAAAGATTATAATAAAGGTGGATTGCAGGATACTCCAGAAACGAACCCGCTTCTAAAAGCCCCATTATTTCATTGCTTAATTTTAAATCGGAGGAGCTATTTATTATCTGTTGGTCGCTAATTAAATGGCAGCTATGTTTCAGGCGGTTTGCCAGATAGTAAACATCCAAAGAGTCAATCAGATTTTCCAAATGCTCATTATTTTTTCGGACTTTTTTATTTGTGAAATGTTGTGCAGCGACGTTGCTTAAAAGATATTCTTGATGGTAATAATCACCATCCCTCAATACCGATGCCTGATGTTGTTTTTTAGTTTTGTTGAAAATGAAATTATAATTTTTATCCAAGCCCCTTTTTACATAAGCATTCAACAAATGATACTCTTTGATTAGATTCCTACTTTCGATTTCCGTATAGGAAATATATTGTTCCGCTAATTTCAAAAGCAGATTCGATATGTATTTATATTTTTTTTCACAAAATTTCATTGTAGGATAAACCTTAGACATGATTTGTTGTCTTTCCATTTTTTTAGAATTGCCTCCCCCCATTCTTTTCCTAATCTGTTTGTAAAACTCCTCCACTTCCTTATTCTGATTAAAGAAAGGAGAAGAAACAAATTTCGAGAAGTCCCTGGATTCCTTTTCCGTAAAAGTCCTGAACAATTGTATTAATTTACTATTTTCCATTCCACATCTATGATTTTAAATCATCGAATACGATTTTATTAAAGATAAATAAAGCCAATGTACAAATTTTTTACAACTTTTTTAATGTTATAAATAGTTGCCAATCAGATGATTGAATTTAAAAATAAAGTTATTTACCTTATGGATTTTACAACTAATCAGAATAATTGTCTTTGCGGAAAGCTATCTTATATGGTATTTTTACATTGACAATCTAAAAAGAACAAGAAAAGATGTTTAAAACCATATTTCATAAAACAATATCCACTATAAGCATTTGCTTTCTATTTGGAATCTTGGCTCTCGGGCAGAATCCGGATTCTTTAGTTTGGCCCGGAGATGTAAACAACAATGGGATAGTTAATCATGTGGATTTACTTTATCTGGGTTCCGCTTTCAATGCTGAGGGGAGTAGCCGGGACCTTGTTTCTACGGATTGGCAAGGAATGTCCACACCAATGAATTGGAATCCCGCATTATTCAGCGATGAATTTCCTTCTTTCGCATTTGCGGATTGTGACGGAGATGGACTGGTACAAGAAGCGGATATCGAAGCAATTATAAATAATTATGGGGAAACCCACGACTCTCTTTATAGTGAACAATTTTTCAAAATTCCGGGAGCTTTTAGTGAATTGTATTTTTCGGCTTCTTCCGCCATAGAAGCTACCGCTGGAGGAGAGTATTTTGTCGATATTTTTTTAGGGGATGAAAATTCTCCAATTGAACATTTCTATGGTGCCGCTTTTAAATTTAATATCGATACGGAGTTTCTAGATATGGATTCTTTTTCCTTTGCCCCTGATAATACATGGATGGATCCGGAACAAAACGGTTTACTTGAGATTCAAAAATACAATGGCAATTCTTTGGAAATAGCACTTTGTAGAAAAAACCAAAGTAATACTGCCGGCGGCGGAAAAATAGGAACTGCTCGTTTTATCATAGTAGATGACGTACCGGGATTTGCAGGAGAAACGGAAGTCATATCTATAGAAGAGGCATATGTTGTTAACAACACCCTTGATGCATACCAGCAAGTTTATGGGGGTTCAGTGTTCGTCGATTTTACGAACCCGATAGAAAATCCCATAAAACCTAGTGGATTCAAAATCTATCCCAATCCTTCTAATAATGGAATATTCAAAATCAAGGGACTGGAAGATTACGAATCCATCTCAATAATGGATATCGCAGGACGAAGACAAAAATTCACATTGAATCATAACGAATTAAAAATCAACAATATCTCCAATGGCATTTACTTCATGGAAATCATTACTTCCAAAGGTAAATGGACGGAGAGATTAATCATTCAAAATTAATAAAATCAAATCCATATTAACATGAAGAATCTAGTAACCTTTATCTTATCTCTATGTCTTTCCGTCGCCATGAGCGCACAGACATATAATGTATCCGGATATATCTATGATACGAATGGGGACATCATACCCGGAGCTTGTGGCTTTGTGGAATATGAGTGTAATGGCACTTGGCTAGGCGACCAAGTCTGTTCAGACCCCAATGGCTATTACAGTTTTTCCTTCAGTAATTGTACACAAGGGCAAATAATCATAGGTTTTACCTGTCCTACAGACCCAAACATGTCTGTAGTTGTCGATTCCTTGTATTATAATCCTACTTTTCCCTTTGTGAATTACGACATTACAGGTTTGTGCGAATCTCCGACAAATACAACCTGTTATGCGAACATAGCAGGGACTTACACTGTCAATCCTAATGGGGGAGAAACTTGGGTTTTCGACTCCCAAGTAGATGGAGGAACTGCTCCATACACCTACCAATGGGAAATAGACGGAGTTGCCTGGTCAGGCTTGACCAGTCCTTCTTTTACCGAAACATTCCAAACAGGGACACATTCCATATGCCTAACGGTAACAGATGCTAATGGGGCCATTTGTAGCAGTTGCTATACTATTGTCGTCGAAGACCCCAATCCACAGGATAGTTGTCATGTAGAATTATATGTAGATCAAACAGCTACAGGATCTTATTATTTTATTGCTGAGCCTTTTTTTGGGACACCACTATATTATGAATGGGATCTAGGAGGAGGATCTACAGTGGATGGTACGGATCCAAATGGTTCTAACACAGGAGTAGTTGATCTTGTCTTCCCCCAAGTAGGAACGTACACGGTATGTGTATGGATGATTGATGAATTCCAGAATGTTTGTTCGGCTTGTAGTTCTGTAACGGTAACAGATCCTAACCCGATAGATACTTGTACTGTTCAGGTATATGGGAACTTCTTGGGAAGTAATTCTAATGGGGATCAATGGGCGTTTGAAGCAGGGTCAATTGCGGGAGGGCAAACTCCCTTTGTTTTCGAATGGTCAATAAATGGAGCAATAGTCAATACAACAGGAGATACTTTCATTGAAACATTCTCGCCGGGTACATATCTCATTTGTGCTTCGGTAATAGATGCTGCCGGAAATGTTTGTGAAGATTGCTATACTATTGTCGTCGAAGATCCGACTCCTCAAGACACCTGTGAAATCTCTATGACTTACATTCCGGGAGATTTTGCTCCTTGGTGGACCGTTGTAGCAGATCCCGGAGTAACAACCGCCAACACTACTATGATATGGGATTTAGGAGGCGCTGAACTTGTGGACCCCACCCAAGCGAATAGTACGCAAGTAGATGTTACATTCCCCCAGAATGGAACTTACCTCATTTGTGCCAGTGTAATGGAATTGGCTACACAAGAAATATTATGTACTGAATGTATCACCATAACTTACCCAGAAACAGGCACGAATTGTAATGCAACATTTACGACTATTGATACGCTTAATTCTTCCTTCCTAGAAGGTTGGGCTACAGGTGGAGCAGCTCCTTACACATACCAATGGTTAATTGGAGGAACAGCAGTAAGTACGTGGCAGACTTTAGATATGAGCAATTGGGATGAGGGAACATACTTTACTTGTTTTGTTGCAACGGATGCTAATGGATTCTCTTGCGAATATTGCGAAGATGTTGTCATAGGAAATAATAATCCAGCGTGTTGGGTAGAATATGAGCAGATTATTGCTCCGGATTCCGGAGGAGTATTCTTACAGGTTTATGCTGGAGGAGGAAATGCTTCAGACACCTATACCTATGTTTGGAATGATGGGACGCAATCCACCACAACTGCTGATCAAATTTATGACATGTCCGGCTATGTACCAGGAACATATTATGTGTGTGTAACGGCTATAAATAATACTACAGGAGACTATTGTGATTATTGTAATTATGTACAAGTACCTGACAATTCATTCTGTAGTACAGGTTTCAACCAATTCCAAAATCCGGCAGGAGGTACAAGCCTTGAGGCATGGGTACAAGGAACCGGTGCAAATTATACCTTTGCTTGGTATTTGCCTAATGGCGGAACAGGAACAGGAAACCTAGTGGATTTATCCAATTACGCTGATGGTATCTACGACGTTTGTGTTGTAGCAACAGATGAAAATGGTCATGCTTGTGAATATTGCAGCACTGTAATAATAGGCAGCCCTGATGTTTGTTTGGATTGGAGTCAGATAGACCTGACAGAACCGGGTTGTACATTTGACTATGACCCAGTGTGCGGATGCGACGGAATAGAATACACCAATGAATGCGTAGCATTTTATTGTTATGGAATAACAGAATGGACGGATGGACCATGTGATTATAATAATGGAGGAAACGGAAGTGGTGGAAACACCAATGGGAATCCGTCAGACCCTACATGTGATGTGACTGCGGAATATTTCTATTATGGAGAAATGAATGCTTCTGGGGATTATGAAATGTTCTTCTTCGGTTTCGGAGTGAATGCTGCTGAATACGTTTGGACTCTAGGAGACGGTTCTTCCGCTACGGGTGAATTTGTTGAATATACTTATACACCTAATGATAGTTTGCAGTCCTATACTGTTTGTCTTACGACAATTTCATGGTTGGATTCATGTACTGCCACTATTTGCGAAACAATTGTTTTGGATGCTACTCCTAATGGTTACATCGGAGGAGAGGTAGTAGAAGGCAGTGGGCTTTGGAACGGAGGAGACCAAGTAGAAAAAGTTACTAATGGACAGGGAGATCCCTTGTCAGAAGTAGAAGTAGAATTATTGGATGCCGCTGGCAATATCCTACGAACTACATCAACCAATGAGTTTGGTGAATACTTCTTTGGAGATTTACAATTCGGGGATTATTTTGTTCATATTAATATTCCTAACGTAACACATACTCCTTACCATATCAAAGTCGTTCCGATTTTCCAAGTGGAAAAAAATCTGGACTTTGAAGTAAATGGAAATCAGGTTTCAACAGGTATTGACGGAATTTCATTTGCTTCCGAAATATCAATGGCTCCCAATCCTACGAAAGATTATGTGAACCTTTCCATGACATTGCACGAAAGTGCTGATGTAACTCTAGTTGTTAGGGATGTATTAGGGCAAGTCATCAGAGAAGAGCAATATAATTATTCTCAAGGAGTACAGACTGCAAGAATTGATATGTCCGGGCTTGCAAGCGGAATTTATATGGTTAGCTTACAAGCAGACGGAGAAGTTTATACGAATAAGGTCTTAAAACAATAAGGGCTTTTCGAAAACCCGCATCACTCTAAAACGACATTACGAGTGAAAATGTAATATTATCAAAATTAACTGGGTATCAAATCAATTTGGTACCCAGTTTTTCTTTTTATATTCTGCTGTTGATGGATTGCTTTTTTATAAAGCTACGTTAGGATCAAAACAAAAAAAAGGGAGCGAATTAAATCCACTCCCTTTTTTCATGCTCGTAAATAAGTTCTTGGATAAAAAGTATCCAATAGTGTATTGATATATGATTGAGAATTAAAGAATGGTCTAAAAATCTCTAAATCTAAATATCTAGTCGTCTATTTAATATCTATAATATTCCGGCTTGTAAGGTCCTTTCACTTCCACACCGATATATTTGGCTTGGTCACTGGATAACTCTTCTAATTCAACACCGATTTTAGCCAAGTGCAAACGTGCGACTTCTTCATCCAAATGTTTAGGTAACATATAAACATCATTTGTATAATTACCTGTATTTTCCCAAAGTTCCATTTGAGCCAATGTCTGGTTCGTGAAAGAGTTTGACATTACGAAGGATGGGTGTCCCGTAGCACATCCAAGATTCACTAATCTTCCTTCTGCAAGAACCAATACATCAGAACCATCAATAGTATATTTATCTACTTGTGGTTTGATTTCAACCTTAGTGTCACCATACGTTCCATTCAACCAAGCCATATCGATTTCGTTATCGAAGTGACCGATATTACAAACGATAGCTTTGTCTTTCATTGCACGGAAGTGCTTTTCTGTCAAAATATCTTTGTTTCCCGTAGCAGTAACGATGATATCTGCATTCTTAACAGCATTTTCCATTTTCATTACAGCGAAACCGTCCATAGCGGCTTGTAATGCACAAATCGGATCAATTTCAGTTATGATTACACGGCAACCCGCTCCTTTCAGTGAAGCGGCAGAACCTTTACCCACATCTCCGTAACCACCTACAACAGCTACTTTTCCAGCCATCATCACATCAGTTGCACGGCGGATGGCATCTACACATGATTCCTTACATCCGTATTTGTTATCAAACTTGGATTTTGTTACAGAATCATTGATGTTGATAGCAGGGATAGGCAATGTTCCATTCTTTACCCTTTCATAAAGACGGTGTACACCAGTGGTTGTTTCTTCACTGATCCCTTTAATTTCTTTTGTCAATTCAGGATAACGATCCAAAACCATATTGGTCAAATCACCACCATCATCCAAAATCATATTCAATGGCTTTCCATCAGCGAAAGCGAAAAGAGTTTGTTCTATACACCAGTCAAACTCTTCCTCGTTCATGCCTTTCCAAGCGTAAACAGGAACGCCGGCAGCAGCGATAGCAGCAGCGGCATGATCTTGTGTAGAGAAGATATTACAAGATGACCAAGTAACTTCTGCTCCTAATTCAACTAATGTTTCTATTAGGACAGCAGTTTGGATTGTCATATGTAAACAACCCGCTATTCTTGCTCCAGCCAAAGGCTTTGTTTTCCCATATCTCTCACGGAGGGACATTAGACCGGGCATTTCTGCTTCGGCCAAATCCATTTCCTTACGGCCCCAATCAGCCAATGATATGTCTTTTACTTTGTACTTCAAGTCTGATGCAGTCTGCATTTTATTGATTTTTAGATTTTTGAAATTTTCCTAAAATCGGAATTCGGGTGCAAAGATACGGCTATACTTGCAATAATTCCATAATTCTGGCTTTGTTTAGCCAAAATATGAACGGAAAGTGTTTGGGAAATTGCTAGAATGAGTATCAGTAAAATTTAAAATACCTTTAGGCTGATGTCTTTTACATTGCTTTCAAACCAATGCAAAGGCTCTTGGTTCTTATCTCCCGTTTTGGTATCACATTTAAAAAAAAGGTAGAATAATTGTAGATTATCATCTAAGGCATCAAATAATTTATCCAGCCTAGTTTGACATTCTAAATGACGATGGGCTTTATGTAATTGCCAAGCATAATAAGCTTCGTCATGTAGTTTGATGAGTTGTATCAAATTGTCATCATCCAAATATTTTTTGGCAAAATTAGCCGCAAAGACAGCGTGGTGATTGTCTGGCGTTCGCCCTTTTATTTTTCTGGATTCGTGCTCCTTGTATTTAAAGGTATCATGTAGTATTGTGATGAGCCTTAATTTCTCCCTTGTAGCTGGACTGATGTTTTTAATCCTATCAACATTATCAAGGACTTCCCTAATGTGGTAGATGACTTCTCCCTCAGGATGGCCATAGCGGGGTTTGCCCCAAAACAAGCCCTCTCGGAATTCAGGATCAGCTACAATTGCCTTTTCCAAGTCTGTTTCCATGCGGATGAGTTCCGCAATGATTACTTCCTGCTCTTCTAATGTTCTAATAGGCACCTCTATGTCGCTCTTATAGTTATGAAGCAAAATATTCAAATTAATTAATTCAAGTTGTGTCTTACGCAACTTGTCCATAGACTATAGTCCATAGTTTTAAACAAAAAAGAGTTTTCTATGGACTTTGCGGACTTGTTCGCAACTATAGGTTAATTAGTAATTAATTTCTTTTGCATATGTTTATGTATCACTAAAGTACAACCTTTTGACTAAATGAATCCAATATAAGTCCAATTATTAAAGCACAATCTTTATTTCTATGCAACTTACTTTATATAATTGGTGTCCTGTTAATGTACCGTTAAAATAGCTTTACTTTAGAAACAACTATGAATAATAAAGCGTTATACTATCCAAAGGAAATGATTTTAATTCAAGCTATTTTCTTTTAAATAAAACACTAAATAAATCAATGTATTTGAAAAGTTTACTTTCGTTGGTATTTGCAGGAATGATTGGAGGCTTAATTACATTAAGTGGCATATATTTTCTTTTTCCAAACACTGTTACAAGTGAAACCAAAGAAAATTACGCAACACCAATCAGTAACATTAACGTAAAAGCAGGACAGAATGCTGTTCCCTTTGATTTTAAATCGGCTTCCAAAAAGGCAATGCCTGTAGTTGTACATATTACGGCGAGTGAATCGGAACAAACGGCTAGTAGGAATAAAAGAGGTAATAGTCTTTTTGAAGATTTTTTCGGAGGAGGTTGGTCTTATGGAGGGCCACAGAAAGGTACTGGTTCAGGAGTGATTTTTAGCGATGATGGCTACATTATTACAAATAATCATGTTGTCGATTTTGCAGATATAGTAGAGGTTACACTTTATGATAATAGAACATTCCAAGCAAAAGTGGTTGGAACGGACAAGACAACCGATTTAGCGGTTTTGAAAATAGAAGCGGATTATTTGCCTACATTAAAAATGGCAGATTCGGATAAAGCAGAAGTAGGGGAATGGGTTTTAGCTGTAGGGAATCCTTTTGATTTGACATCAACGGTTACCGTAGGGATCATTAGTGCGAAAGCCCGGGATATCAATATCCTAAGAGGCAACAAATCAATAGAATCTTTCATACAGACTGATGCGGCAGTGAACCCGGGAAATTCTGGTGGGGCATTGGTTGATGCTGAAGGAAACCTGTTGGGTATCAATACAGCCATTGCAACGCAAACGGGTTCTTTTTCCGGATATTCTTTTGCGATTCCAATCAATATCGTAACCAAAGTGGTAGATGATTTGATTCAATATGGGAAAACACAAAGAGGATTGATAGGAATAGACATTCAAGATTTGGATAGCGAACATGCCAAAGAATTAGGATTGAGCATTAATCAAGGAGTCGTGATAGTAGGGATAATAGATGGAGGAGCTGGACAATTCGCAGGTTTGCTTCCTGACGATGTAATTACTAAAGTTGATAATAAAACAGTAAAATCGGGTCCTGAACTACAAGAGATTGTAGGAAGGAAAAGACCTGGAGATATTGTGAATCTTTCCATCATTAGAGATGGTAATATAAAAAACATACCTGTCCGCCTGAAAGAAGGATAGTCAAAGACTTTTATCTTGTTTAAAGTTGGTTTTTCGTTTTGTTTTGATGCGTCCGTCCCACTAACGTGGGGCGGGCGTTTTTTATGCACCATCAAAAAAGAAGGGCTTCATCCTTGGATGAAGCCCTTCTTTCATAATAATTTTCAAATTCAATAATCTGCCTAGAATAATTCTCCTTGTCCTCCGTCGACATCGAATTCAATGGAATCTCCGGCCGATAATTTATTTTTGGGTTTGGTAGGAGCCTTTTTCTTTTTTTCAATTGGCTTAATGCCGGTTAGACGTTGGTCACTCAATTTATTTCCCAATGCTTTCCAACCTTTCACTCCTATGAATTCCTTTAGATTGATTTCTCCATCAATTTTCTGGGAACCGACTTTCATATTGTATTTTATTCTTGGATTGGCTTCTAATGTTCCGTATAATAATTTGGATCTGGAATGATCGGAAATGAAACTGAATTTTTGGTCAATGGTTTGGGTTTCCACTTGGAAACGCTTCACCATAGTCCAACCTTTGGAGCCTTCATAATGTACTGCACTTATAACTGTTTTCTTTTCCAATTTAGAAATGCCACAAATATCATTCACTTCGATTTTTTGGTTCAGTTCGTAATTTTTCAATTCGTAACTTCCATCCTTATATAAAACGATGATACTGTCTCCTGTATCAAAATCACCTAAGAATTTCCCTCTTTCATCCACATTCAATCTACCACTTACTTCGTCCATCCAAACTTTGATTGCACCTAATGTCGATTTTCCTGTTTCCAAAAGGCTGACTTTCCTAACAGGATATTTTGTAAAGACATTTCCTTGGGAAGCACGCCCCTTGATATCCAATTCACTGAAGTCAAATTCCAATTGTTTTTTCCTTGCAGTGGAAGTCGGAGAAAGTTGGATGTTGATGGTTTCTGCTTCACCATTCGGATTAGCAGAAAAATATAGGATTTTGGATCTGGGTGTTCCTTTCGTTAGGTCATATTCTTTGTCTCGGGTAATTGCGGTGACATTGAATCGCTTGACAAAACTCTTGCCTGTCTTACCATCGAGATACATCATATTATAAGTAGTCCGATCATCTCCCTTCCGCCAAACAGCAACATGAAGCAGATTCGATCCGACGAAAGCCTTGTCAGAAATTTTGGTTACTGAGAATTTTCCATCCTTACGGAAAGCAATAACGCTATCCATGTCGGAACACTCGCCTATGAATTGTTCTTTTTTCAAACCCATTCCCACGAAACCATCTTTCAAGTTTGCATAAAGTTTTGCATTGTTGGCAATGACGCTCACTTTATTTACATCCTCAAAATCCGCAATCTTAGTTTTTCTTTCTCGTCCTTTTCCGTATTTCTCCAACAATCTTTCGAAATAAGCAATGGTAAAATCAGTCAAATTAGCCAAATCATGGCGGACTTGTTTTAATTCTTCTTCTAATTGTTTGATTTTTTCATCCGCCTTGAAAGCGTTGTACTTGGAAATCCGCTTGATTTTGATTTCTGTCAATCGCACAATATCCTCATCCGTAATATCACGGAATAATTTTAATCTCTTATCCCCTCTTTTTGGTGTTGCACTAGGGGTGACAATATATTTATCCAAACCGGTGCGGATAGCTTCAATGACTTCTTCCCATGTTTCGCATTCTTCTATGTCCCGATAAATTCGTTTCTCAATGAAAATTTTCTCCAAACTGGCAAAATGCCATTTTTCCATTAATTCGCCCTCCTTTATTTCCAATTCACGTTTTAGTAAATCACGGGTTTGTTCTGTGCAAACCCTAAGGATTTCATGGACATCTGTGAAAAGAGGCTTATCATCCAAAATCACACAAGCATTGGGAGAAATGGATTCCTCACACCTTGTGAAAGCATATAGGGCATCTTCAGCGACCTGTGGCGAAATACCCGGAGCCAATTCTATGAGTATTTCAACATCCTTTGCTGTATTGTCAATAACCTTTTTGATTTTGATTTTGCCTTTTTCATTGGCTTTGACAATACTATCAATAAGGGACGTAGTCGTTACGCCATAAGGCAATTCCCTTATGACCAAAGTTGTCTTATCAAATATTTCTACTTTCGCACGGACTCTGATTTTTCCACCTCGATGCCCTTTTTTATAGTTCGAAACATCTACCAAACCTCCACCATCAAAATCAGGTAACAAACGGAAAGTCTTCCCTTTCAGATGATTGATGGCTGCCTTAATGATCTCAATAAAATTATGAGGCATTATTTTGGTCGAAAGACCAACTGCTATTCCCTCCACTCCTTGTGCTAGTAATAATGGAAATTTTACGGGTAAGGTGATAGGTTCGTTTTTCCTACCGTCATAGCTCATTTGCCATTCCGTCGTCTGAGCATTGAACAGAATTTCCAATGCGAACTTAGTCAATCTCGCTTCGATATAACGAGGAGCAGCAGCTCCGTCACCGGTTCTATTATCTCCCCAGTTTCCTTGGCAATCTATCAGCAGGTTTTTTTGCCCTAATTTTACTAATGCATCTCCAATGGCAGCATCACCATGAGGGTGGTATTGCATGGTTTGCCCAATAATATTGGCTACTTTATGATAACGCCCATCATCCATTTCTTTCATGGCATGGAGTATCCGTCTTTGGACAGGTTTTAATCCATCATTGATGCTAGGTACGGCTCTTTCTAGTATAACATAGGAAGCATAATCCAAGAAATAATTCTCATACATTCCCGAAAGGGTGATTACCCTTTCATCCCCAGTTCCATTCGGAGATATGCCATTATCGTTTTTTTGATCTGACATTTATTAAAACAAAAATTTTATCCATCTCAAAAATAGACAATTTTTTGTTTCAAAACAAATGAAATCCTATTGTTTCAAACAAAAAAGTCTATTATGTCAATAAGTGGCTAGCAAAGATATTCCTTTTCCTATTTTATCCCCTATCTTTGCCTACATGAAAGAAATTTCTTACCATAATTTACTAGAATGGAAAAAGGAGGGCAAGGATTTTGAACTGATTGATGTCCGAGAAAAATGGGAACATGAGGACTTTAATATTGGCGGTAAGCTGATTCCGCTTGGAGAAATCATGCAACGGAAAAATGAAATTAATGGCAATGGGAAACCTATTGTTGTTTATTGTAAAAGAGGGATAAGAAGTCAGATTGCGATCCAAAGGCTCAGTCCTCATTTTGAGCATCTTGATTTTTACAATCTTGAAAATGGTGTTTATAATTTAATGAAGTGAATTTTTAAATCATGAGAACGTATAAAACGATTAGGCATCTCCAAAATAGGTTGGACCGATATAGGAAAGAAGGGAAGAGTATTGGTTTTGTTCCTACTATGGGTGCTTTGCACCAAGGTCATATTTCATTGATTGAGCAATCAAATAAAAAATCAGATATTACGGTTTGTAGTATTTTCGTAAATCCAACACAATTCAATGTAAAGGAAGATTTGGATAAATATCCGAGAACTGAGGTGCAAGATGCTGAAATGTTGAAAAAAGCCGGTTGCGATATTTTATTCCTGCCTACGGAAAATGTTATCTATCCACCTAATCAAGACAATAGTTATCATGTGGATTTTGGGGATTTGGAAAAAGTCATGGAGGGAGCGCATCGACCCGGACATTTTGCTGGTGTTGCCCAAGTGTTGAAGCGTTTTTTAGATATTGTAAATCCTAGTGCCATGTATATGGGACAAAAGGATTATCAACAATTTACAATTGTAAGGGCTTTGTTGAAGCATTTGAAATCCAAGACTAAATTGGTCATGGGAGAAACGGTGAGGGAAGCGGATGGATTGGCGATGAGTTCTAGGAATGTTCGTTTGACTAAGAAAGAAAGAAGTATTGCTCCCTTAATTTCTAAGGCTCTTTTCGATGCTAAATCCAAATTGGGGAAAAAGTCTATTGCCAAGATAAAAAAGGAAGCACTGGAACAATTGGATATTCCCGAATTCAGGGTTGAATATTTTGAAATTGCGGACGGAATCAGTTTGCAAGCTATAAAATCATTGGATGGTGTTAAGACTGCGGTTGCTTGTACTGTGGTTCATTTGGGTAAAGTGCGGTTGATTGATAATGTTATTTTGAAATAAAAACTTGCCAAGTTTCCCAATAAAAAATCCCGAATGAAATTCATTCGGGATTTTTTATTGTTTGGAGAAAATGAGATCATTTCACATCCTCTATTGTATCGTCAGTGCTATTATCCTTTTCTTCCTCAAAATCATTGACTATTTTTTTCTCGGCGGCAATTTTAGCATCCGATGGACGAAGCCCAATTAACTTAATAACATCTGATTTCAGTAAGACTTCTTTTTCTAGAAGTTTTTCTGCCAATGCAACGACTTCTTTCCTTTTATCTTTTAATAATTGCTTGGCTCGCTCATATTCAACGTCAATCATTTTACGGGTTTCTTCATCTATCAATCGAGCAGTATCTTCAGAATATGGTTTTGCGAATTGGTTGTCATTTTGCATTCCATGGAAAGAAACATTCCCAACCTTATCATTCATACCATAAACGGCAACCATTCCGTATGCCATTTTAGTGACTTGATCCAAGTCATTTTGAGCACCCGTAGAAATTTTGCCAAAGAAAACAGATTCGGCAGCACGACCACCAAGCGTCATACACATTCTATCTTTTAGCTGTTCTGTGGTCGTCAAGTATTGTTCCTTTGGTAAATATTGGGCATAACCCAATGTGCCTATTCCCCTAGGAACGATGGTTACTTTCACCAATGGAGAGGCATGCTCTAAGAACCATCCACAGATGGCATGACCAGCTTCATGATATGCGATGACTCTTTTTTCATCAGGCAAAATCACTTTGCTCTTTTTTTCCAAACCACCAATAACCCTATCCAAAGCATAATTGAAATCATCCATTTGGACGGAAGTCTTGTTTCTCCTAGCAGCAACAAGTGCGGCTTCATTACAAACATTGGCAATATCCGCTCCTGCAAAACCCGGAGTCATTTCTGCCAATGCTTCCGATTTTACATCTTCCTTATCTATCTTGATATTTTTCAAATGAACTTTGAATATCGCTTCTCTTCCTTTCAGGTCGGGGCGACCAATACCGATTTGTCTGTCAAATCTTCCCGGACGCATCAAGGCACTATCCAGAACGTCCGATCTATTCGTAGCACCCATAAGAATGACTCCCTTATCTGTTCCGAAACCATCCATTTCTACGAGGAGTTGATTCAAGGTATTTTCCCTTTCGTCATTTCCGGAAAAATTAGAACGTCCCCTAGATCTTCCAATCGCATCTATTTCATCTATGAAAATAATACAAGGGGCTTTTTCCTTGGCTTGTTTGAATAAATCCCTTACTCTTGAAGCACCCACACCTACGAACATTTCCACAAAATCAGATCCGGAAAGGGAAAAGAAAGGTACTTCGGCTTCGCCGGCAACGGCTTTCGCCAATAAGGTTTTACCAGTTCCCGGAGGGCCTACCAAGAGGACACCTTTGGGGATTTTTCCTCCAAGGGAAATATATTTGTCTTTATTTTTCAAGAAGTCCACAACTTCCATTACTTCTTCTTTCGCTTCATCCAATCCTGCCACATCCGCAAAGGTCACATCTACCTTAGCTCCGCTTTGGAGTGTTGCTTTGGATTTTCCAATATTGAAAATTTGTGATCCGGGTCCACTTCCTCCGGTGCTTACCCGTTTCATGATATAAACCCAAAGCAAGATGATAAGACCAAAGGGCAAAATCCAACCTAACATCGATCCTAACCAGTTATAACGTTCTACATGGTTAACTGTAAATTGTTTGTCTTCCGGCAATTCATTTCTCAAATCTTTCAGATCGTCCATGAAGCTTTCTATCGGCCCGGTCTTGAAAGTATAATGTGGAGAAAAGCCGAATTTATCTTTTCGGGCGTCTTTGTAAGCTTCCGGTTTGTTTTCAAGGCTTTCCTTTTTCAATTTGACCTCCACAAATGTTTGGTTGCCAATGACGGTTATATTGTCCACATCTCCGGCGCGGGCCATTTGTTTGAATTCATCGGAATTAATAACACTGCTTGTTCCGTTCATCCAAATAAAGACATTGAAAAGGAGTATGACAATGCCTATTATTGCATAAATCCAATAAGGATTAATATCTCCAAAGGGTTTTTTTGGGATATTATTATTTTCGTTATTATTATTTTCTGTATCCATGTTTCTCAAGCAATTCTTGTTTGAACAATGCTTATTTTTTTATCCTTGTATATTTAATAACGATTGAAAAGTCCAATGGTTATAAAAATAGGCAAAAAAATTAATCTAGGTTTTCATATTCGGTTATTATTCCGTCGCTCCAGAGTTCTTCCAATTGATAAAATTCACGGGCTTCCGGATGGAATACATGAAGCACTGTATTGAAATAATCAACCAAGACCCACTGAGAAGTATCCGCACCCTCAAAATGAGCTGCTAGATTATTCGCTTCATTTTTAAGTCTCATATAAACATTGTCTGCAATGGATTTCACTTGTACTGTGGATTCTCCCTCGCAGATAATGAAAAAATCAGAGGGGGCATCTTCGAGATGGCGTAAATCCATTTTTATGATATTCTTTCCCTTGATATCTTGGATGCTGTCTATAATAAGGTCGTTGAGTTCCTCAACGCTGATTTTATCTGTTTCTGTTTCTTTTTTGATATTCAAAATAAATATTAAAGTTTGGTTTAAATAAAATTTCCAATGTAGGGATGCTTATTTTTATTGGAATCAAACTATGTTTGTTTCCTGTTTCAGCATGTAATATTTACATTAGACAATAAAAATAACTAATTCCTAGTATGGATGCCCGATATAACACATTATTTATAGGGAAAGTTCTAAAAGTATATGATATACTGGACTCTACGAATAGTGAGGCGGAAAGATTATTGCAAAAAAACAAAATTCCAGAGGGTTCAATTGTTTATGCAAAAAAACAAAATAAAGGGCGTGGTCAAATGGGGAGCCAATGGTTGAGTGGAGCAGGCTTGAATCTTACTATAAGCCTTATTCTTTATCCGAAAATAGATTTCCCTAAAGAACAATTCCTCCTTAATCAAATCATTTCTTTGGGAATTAGGGATTGTTTGGATATTCTGGAACTCAAAAATGTATCCATCAAATGGCCGAATGATATTTATATTAATGATAAGAAAATTTCGGGCATATTGATACAAAATTCTATTTCGGGCAAAAAAATATCGCATTCGATTATTGGAATCGGATTGAATGTGAATCAAAGTGGATTTGAGTATGGTGCAGGAAACCCTACTTCTATTTTTATTGAAAAAGGAAAAACATTTGAATTGGATAAGGTTTTAGAAATACTTTGTTCTACTTTGGAGAAAAGATATTTGATGTTGAAATCCGGAAAACAGGAATTATTGAAAGAAGAATATTACAAATACCTTTATAGGAAAGATTTGCTTTCTGAGTTCAAGAAAAAAGATGGGAGTTTATTCCAAGGAATAATACGGGGAATAGGTCCAGAGGGGAAATTGATCGTGGAAAATAAAGGAGTGATGGAATCTTTTTATTTTAAGGAAATTTCTTTTGCATGAACTTTAGAACGGAAATAATTCCGGAACATAAGCCGAAAATAGTTTACGGAAATAAAATGTTTTGCATCGGTTCTTGTTTCGCAGAAAATATTGGGAATAAATTATCGGAATCTAAATTTGATGTAAATACTAATCCTTTTGGAATTTTATATAATCCGATTTCTATTGCTGATGGATTGGAGAGGATATTATCAGGAGAAAATTTCGAGGGAAGCGATTTGTTTTTTGATGGCGAACTGTGGCACAGTTGGATGCATCATGGACAATTTTCTTCAATGGAAAAAGGAGATTGTCTTTTGAAAATAAATTCTGCCTTGGAAAAAGCGATTGATTTTTTTGCTAAAACAGATGTCTTAATCATAACATTGGGGACGGCTTTTGTTTACAAGAAGAAAAATGAAAATAAAATTGTAGCGAACTGCCATAAGGTTCCAAACCACCAATTTAATAAAATCAGATTGGATGTAGAGGAGATTTATAATGCCTTGCATCAATCATTGGAAAAAATCAAATCCCGATTTCCCAAAATCAATGTTATTTTGACGGTTAGTCCTGTCAGGCACGTCAGGGACGGACTTTTGGAAAACCAGAAAAGCAAATCTATTTTGCTATTGGCTATTGAAAAATTAATTCGTGAATTGGAAGATGTGGATTATTTTCCCTCTTATGAAATTCAAATGGATGAACTAAGGGATTACCGTTTTTACAATCCGGATCTGATTCATCCGAATGAAATGGCAATTGAATATATTTGGAAAAAATTCAGAGCCGCTTATTTTTTTGAAAAGACAAAAGAGGAGTATATTGAGGTGATGAAAATAGTACAAGGATTCAATCACAGGGTTTTGCAAGAGGGGACTCCATCCCATATTCAATTTGTCGAATCACAGGTTAGGAAAGCGACTGAAATAATGAAAAAAATCCCTGTAAATTTTGAATTGGAAATAGAATCTATTCAAGGGAAATGAGTCAGCTCTCTTTAGACTTACTCAATTTGCTCCAACAAAGTTTTCGCTTTTCTAGCATAAAAGGGCGGTCCATTTTTTTCCAGATCCCTTAGGGTTTCCTTGGCAGATTCTTCTTCTCTCATTTTTATTTGGGCCAATGCGAGAAACCATTTGGCAGAATCATTATATTCCGAATCCAAGCCTGCAACGACAGAAAGATATTCAATTGCTTTTTTAGGGTTTTTCGTTTGCAAATGGGAAACGCCTAAATAGAATGTTGCTTGGGGTTCTCCTATGTTTTCTTCTAGATATGTCTCAAAATAAACAATAGCTTCACTATAATCTTCATCCAAATAGTGGCTTGTCCCTTGCTGAAGTACGGTATTAATAGCTGTTCCGTCTTCTGAATTCCCATCCCTCAATTCAAACATTTTCGGATCATCATAACCTTGGAACTGCTCTGCAAAAGTTCGTTCTGGGGCGCTATCATTCCAATACATATAACTCCCCATCATGGTTACCACACCAATCATCGCTGCTGCAATTCTGTTTATGTAAGGAGAAATAGAATGTATTTTATGTGAACTGCTAGGAAATTCTACTTTGGATTTGAATTTATTGAAGCTAGGGATTTTATCTAACTCATCTATGCCGAATTCCTCGAAGCCTTCCATAGCATCTTCATTTAAGGAAGATGATGACATGATTTTTTCAATTTCGTGCCTTTCCTTATTCGTGGTATCCCTATCTAAATATTTACGGATATCGTTTTTTGTAAGTCTTGTACTCTTACAGAATATGTCTCTTAGCTTCAACATGAGCTTATGCCCTTGATTTTAGTTCTAATATAATTGTTCTAAGGTTCCTTTTTCCGTTCTGAATGTGACTTTTGACCTTTATCAAAGGATAATTTAGTTTTTCAGCTATTTCCTTATACGAAAGGCTATCCATAAAGAATGCGTGAATACATGCTTTTTGGTCAGCATTCAATCTTTTCATCGCTTTTAGAATTAGGATTTCATCCAATTCTGAACCCTCCCTATTATATAGACTCAAAAAGCCCTCATTTTCCATAAAAAAATCAGAGTTTTTTTCAAATTTTTTTTCATCGAGTTCCGAAACAATGATTTTGTTTTTCCCCCTAAACCTACTCAAACAATGATTCCGTACCACTTTATGCAGCCATGTACTAAAAAAATCAATTTTTTCCTGTTGGGGAATCTTATGGATAAGTGCCTCAAAGATATCATTAGTTGCATCTTTGCTATCCTCTACATTCTTAAGGTATTTTAGGCAGGAGCCATATACTAGGTATACATAACGTTGATAAAGCTCTTCAAATGAATCCATGTCCCCTGTCTTAGAAAAGCGAACGGTGAGTTCCTCATCTGTACATGGTTTAAGATCCCTCTTTTTTTCTTTGGAAAAAAAAGCCATTTTGAAAATACTTTATCTTTATATCGAGTAAATTGTGTGTGTGTTTGAAACCTGAAAACTAATGATTCTTTTTTGAATGAATTAGCAATGCTAGTATTCGACTAGCCAAGATAAGAAAATTTGGATATTCCATTAATAATAATGGAGATAAGAAAGCAATAAAAGATTATTCAAGCACCTTGGTTTTGGATAAAATGAGTTCAACCCCTTGCATAAGATCCCTTTTTTTCTTTCCTGGAGCATAGACAAATCCATCAACAAAAATCAATTCATTTTTATCTGCATCATGAATGACATAAGTAGCGAATGGACCTCCCATCATATCTCTCGGATCACTCATTTCCCATATGCCTTTGAGTTGCTTTGAGAATTTGCCGTCTATGGGGCGGTTTTCATGATATAGAGATAAATCTATATCGTTTACTCTCATGAAAGAACCATCTACCTGCCCAGATTCGACATACCATTTCCCTATGGAATCCCTCATGGATTTGATGTTTTCGGGTTTCAATTGGTCAGTATCCTTATAAGGAACCTTGTAAACGAAAATATTATTATGGGCATGTTTATTGAACTTTCGCATCCAGATGAAACCTTTCTCTTTATTATGGTGTGCCAATATATAATCTCCAGGTACTTGGACTTCCAAGCCAAAATCTTCTTTGATAAGATTCATAAGGCTGGAACTTCTGCCACTGATATACGTTCTGGCATCCAGCATACTGGCATCGCTTTTTCTTACGAGGCTGGAAATAGATGCACTTTTATCTTTGATGTTTTGAATCATTGCAGCTTCTCCCTTAGAATAGAAGAATAATACATTTTGATTGTTCGCCCAACGGTTTTCACTGATTTTAATACCTGATTTTTCTTCGGATTCATCTAATTTCAACATGTTTTCTTCTCCCAAAATATTACTAATAAATGTTCCTGTTGGAGAACTCGTACCTTCTACATCTCCTAGAAAAATCATAAAACGGAATCTTTTCCTATGATTATCTTCGTCGATTTCATGCATCGTAAAATGTTGCAAATCAAAGAGAGGCTCAGGTTGTGGCAATACGGGATAGGCTGCTGCCAGATAATAACGTAATGTATCCCCAACAGGTCCATCCCAGACATTCTGATCCGCAACGACAACTATTCTATTCAGAGAACCAAAAGATTGGGGTGCCGGTTGAAGCGACACCGTGTTACAACTTATAATAAGGGAATATCCTATTACAACGATGGTCAACCACAGGATTTTGCTTAGTTTGTTATTCATATTCTGAAACCCCAGATTGGGAATTTGTATAATATCAGTTTCCCTCTTTATATATTTTGGAAAACTATAAGGTTTGTAAAATAAATGGCAACTTGGGTAAATATAAGCACGATATTCTAATAGATGCGAAGATCGCAAATTTTGTTGTTTTATCGCTAAACAAAAATAGCCTATAAAACCGAATTTGTTTTATAGGCTATTTTTATTGTAAGAACATTCTAATGCTATAATTGCCTTATCATAAGGACATTTCCAGACTTTATCTGCCCAATGGAACTTATATGGTTATCTTCCAGTATGTCTTCTATCGTAACACCTTCGAATTTATCTGCAATATCATTAATGGATTCTCCCCGCCTTATCGAATAATAAATATAATCACCCGACTGTTCTTTTGAGTTTGGATCATTGGATTTTGGACGGGGTTTAGAATGTTTATATGCAAGCTTGACCTTTTCTGTATAAATTGGTTGTACGCTTTTTGCTTGTTCAGATTGAATAGGATCCAATGCTACATAGTGTCTGGGTTTCTTATGAAATGCCACTCGTTCAAAAAGTACCAAATGTTGCCCCGAATGAAGAATAGAGCTAGCTAGCTGATTCCAGGAACGAATGTTTTCAGGCTTACAATTAAAAATCCTAGCCACAGAAACAATATCATCTCCATCCCTTACTATATATTCCGTTTGAACTGTTTTATATACGACTCCGGGAAGTTCATTTTTCTTAGGAACATGGTAATTTATAGATTCAGAGTCCGGAGGAAGGTTTTCATGGATAAAACTACCTATGTAATGATAGGGAAGAATCAGGAAATCACCCTCAGTGCTTCCGGGTATATAGCCACGCGCATAGGATGGGTTCAGTTTTTGTATGATGTGGACGGGAGCACCGGATTGTTCAGATATTTCATTGAATGTGGTTCTTTTATAGACTTTTGTAGTTTCAGTGATTTGTAAGTCAAATTCTGGATAAACGGGAGTCAGACCATGATATGTGTAGTAATTCGCAATATAGGAAGCAGCAATATAACCAGGAACATAACTTCTGGTCTCTTTGGGTAGATATTTTTGTATTCTCCAAAAATTCTTGCTTCTGCCTTTTTTGATGGCTTTGTTGACCCTCCCCGGACCTGCATTATATGCTGCCAACGCCAATGCCCAATCTCCGTATCTTCTATGGAGATCTTTAAGGAATTTAGCTGCTGCTTCGGAAGATTTATGTGGATCTTTCCTTTCATCCACAGTATCATTGATTTTTAGGCCGTATGCTCTTCCTGTAGCTGGCATGAATTGCCAAAGCCCAACTGCTCCTGCTTTTGATTTCGCAGTGGGATTTAGGGCTGATTCTAAAATTGGTAAATATTTAAGTGCTTCGGGTAGGTTGTATTTTTTTAAATATTCTTCGAAAATCGGAAAGTACATTGCTGTTTTGCCGAGCCATACTTCTGTGGACTCATGCTTCCTTACTGTGTAAGTCTTGATAAAGGCTCTTACTCCGCTTGTTAATCGGGGGCGGACAGTATTAATTGACAATTCGGATAAGCGCTCCCTTAGCTCATTATCAGTATAGGATGGATAGATTTCAGGAAGCACAGCATAAGGTCCCGGTGTGCTACTGACATTCGCAACGGCATTTTGATTGACTGGATTGTTTGGATTTTGGGCTTTGGAAATAGCATTGCCAAATAACAAAATGCACCAGAATATTAATGATAATATGGTTTTCTGCATTCTTTTGATTGTTCACAGTTCTTGCCAAAGATAGGAAATAAACCTTGTTTTTATAGGGCTTTAAGCAAAACGAAGCATTCTATTTTTGCTTCCTTAGATGTTGGAAACCATGTTAATAACTTTTATGAAGAATAATTGTCAATCATTATGCCTTGTTTGACAGTAGCTTACTTGTTTTCTTCTATAAAGCCTTTGATGAATAAGGATATTTCTTGTGGTTCGGTGTTAGACAAAATTTTAACAAGTTTTGTCTGCATTCCTTTCTTAGATTGGGTGTTAAACGTCACTAATATCTCTCCTTTCTCACCCGGAGCAACGGGTTCTCGGGACCATTCAGGTACCGTACAACCACAAGGTGCAGACACATCGTAAAAGTAAAGGGGATTTTTCCCCGTATTTGTAAAATGATAGGTGAATTGTAATACTTCGCCCTCCTTTGCCTTATCGAAATTCATTGTTTGTGATTTGAACCTAACGATTGTACTGGGAATATTATCCGAATCCATTTGTTCTTTAGGCGTCATTTGGGTGGCAGTCATATAACGGGAATATTCCATTATCTTCTTAACAGTTGCTTCCGTAGGCATATTATTGTCGGCTTTGTAAATCCGTTCTTGTTTTTCCTCTGCAGTTTCTTTGCTCCGGGTTAATAAGTATTCGGAGAATTTAAGGAGTTCTTCCTGTTCTGCTTTCGGCAATTCGGCAGCTATGGCTTTAATTTTGTCAACATTGTTGTCTTTTTGGGCTAGTAAAATATTGGAAACAGCTAGAAAGAATAAGATGCTAAGGGAAATTTTTAAAATATTCATATGACCTGATAATGATTTAATGAGGCACGAAGCTAGTTAGGAAAAAGAGTTTCGACAAGTTTTTAACTTTATTTAATGTGTAATATTGGCAAAGCCAGCTTGTGAGAAAGCGGAAGGGGTGCCGGATTGCTATTGATTTCTTACAAAAACCATCCCATTAATGCTGTTTTTCTGATATTGAATCAGAATTAATTTCAAAACCAATTAGATAATTCAAGTTGCGTAAAACGCAACAGACTTTAGATAATAGTCTTATCCACAAAATCCAGAGCTTCCGGATAATCTGTTGTGAAATGCAAACCCCGACTTTCTCTTCTCATGGAAGCAGAATGTGTCACGAGATAACCGATAGTTATAAGGTTCCGTAATTCGCACAATTGAGGCGAAATGGCAGTTGAACGATATAATTCCTCTGTTTCCGCATGTAATAATTTCAATCGGTCCAAGGCTCTTTTTATACGGACATTAGAACGGACAATACCTACATAACTACTCATGATTTCCTTGAGTTCTTTCATGCTTTGGGTGATAAGGACCATTTCCTTGGGTTCCATGGTTCCCATTGCGTCCCAATCCGGTATTTCATACTTGATATCGAAACGAGAAATTTCTTTAATAATATCAAAATGTATCCTGTGGGCATAAACCATTGCTTCCAACAGGGAGTTAGAAGCCAAACGATTCGCTCCGTGCAGACCTGTTTGAGTACATTCGCCGCAGGCGTACAATCTCCTGATGGAAGTCCTGCCATTGGTGTCAACCTTAATACCACCACACATATAGTGACAAGCGGGAGTAACGGGTATGTAATCTTTCATTGGGTCTATTCCCAAGCTCATGCACTTATCATAAATCGTAGGGAAATGTCTATAAAAGCCTTCCTTGTCCAAGTGGGTGCAATCCAGATATACATGCTCCGATCCGCTTTTTTTCATTTCGTTATCAATAGCCCTTGCTACAATGTCACGGGGAGCCAAGGATTTCCTTGGGTCATAATTCTGCATGAATTCTTCCTTGTTGATATCCCTCAGAATTGCTCCATAACCCCTCACAGCTTCTGAAACCAAAAAGTCAGGATTCTCTCCTGCCGGATTATAAAGAGCCGTTGGGTGGAATTGTACGAATTCCATGCTTTCAACCCTCCCTTTTGCTCTGTAAACCATAGCAACACCATCCCCTGTTGCGATTGTCGGGTTTGTGGTATTCCTATATATCTGTCCAGCCCCTCCTGTCGCAACGACCGTTATCTTCGCCAAGAATGTTATAATGTCCCCATCTGTCTTATCCAAGATATACGCACCATAACAGTCGATATTGGGTGTAACCCTTGTTATATTGTAACCCAAATTATGCGGGGTCAGCAAATTGATTGCAAAATAATGTTCATAAACATCAATGTTCTCAAGGGATTTGGCTTTTTCCATCAGGGCCCGTTGGATTTCCCAACCCGTTAAATCCTTATAGTGGAGAATTCTGTTTTCGGAATGCCCTCCCTCTTTCCCAAGGTCATATTCTTCATCATTACTTTTGTCCTTGTCAAAACGGGTTCCCCAATCTATGATTTCCCTTACACGTTCCGGACCTTCCTCTACAACAATACGGACAACTTCTTCATTGCACAAACCATCTCCGGCATCCAAAGTGTCCTCAATGTGTTTCTGATGGTTGTCTGTATCCTTGTTCCATACGGCGGCTACGCCCCCTTGGGCATATCGGGTATTACTTTCCCCTTGTTCCACTTTCGTGATAATGGATATTTTCAAATCAGGTCTTGCTTCTGCTGTTTTGATAGCCAATGTTAAACCTGCAATACCCGAACCCAATATTAATACGTCAGTAGTCTTTTTCAATGCTTTAGAATTTTACTGAACAAAAATAAACATTCATTCTTTAGGAATGAATGTGCTTAAAATATTTTTGGTTTTTAGCCAATTAATTTCTGTGTTTCAAATCTTTTGATTTTTCCCGAAGCTGTTTGGATGAACGCTTTGATACAAAATATTTTTTTAGGTTTTTCGTATTTGTCAAGGACTAAAGCCAAGTCCTTATTAAGGGAAACCTTATCTAAATTTTGTTCTTTATCCTCTATGATGAGAATCAGTTCTTCTCCTAGAGATTCGTGTTTTCGAGAAGAAATGAAGAAAGGTTTTTTGATTAGTTTGCTTATTTTTCTTTCAATTTCTTCGGGATGGATTTTCACCCCCCCTGAATTAACCACATTGTCATATCTGCCCAACCACTCGAATTCGGTATCGGATATTAATTTGACAACATCGTTAGTAGTTATGACATTCTCTGTGACCATTGGTGCATTTATGACCAAGCAATCCCGATTATCCAAGGAAATGGAAACATTCTCTAAGGTTTTATAATAGGGCGTTTTGTTTTCACCATTCAGTTGCTTCACAGCTATGTGGGTCACGGTTTCCGTCATGCCGTATGTAGCAAAACATATTGTAGGGATTTTTTGGACTTTTGACAATAATGAGGACGAAACTGCAGCACCTCCTATAATCAGCTTTTTTATTTGATTGAGACTTACTCTTTCCAGTGTTTTTTCAACTTGCAAGGGAATCATGGCTGCAAAGTCTATCCCTTTAGATATTTGCTTTATGGGATTGCTTGTAGGTTTTACACAAATAAGATCTAGTCCCAAAACGAATGCTCGTACAAGCATCATCTTGCCTGCGATATAATGTATTGGCAAACAAAGCAAGCCCTTGTTTCCTTTTTGTAAATCGAAATATTTTCCGGTTGCCTTAGCTGAATTCACCATGTATTGCTTCGCAATTTTAATGGGTTTCGGTTTTCCCGTAGAACCGGAAGTATTCGCAAGGATGTAGTCTTTATCATCTATCCATTCTAGGATGAAAAGCCAAATGCTTTTTCCCCATTCATCAAAATCCTTGGAATTTATGACAGAATCAATGTTTTTTTCCAATGCTTGTTTATCATAAAAGACGCCGTCAATAGTAATTGAATTAAAGGAGGAATAAGTTTTTTTCATTCTTTGACTTTCCATAATTTATGATAAATCTTATCGGCAATAATCGCATCATGAACCCTGTCTGGAACTAGATATCTGATGGAATGTCCCTCCCTGAGTTGTTTTCGGATATAGCTCGCAGAAATGTTCAATAAAGGGGCCTCGAGCAACTTTATTCTTGGGTGGTTTTGTAGCTCACCGAGTTCATATTCGGGTCTTTTATAGACAAGGATGTCATGATGTTGGAGAATCAATTCATAATTTTTCCATTTATGTAGGGTTCCCAAATTATCTCCTCCCATGATGAGGGAGAATTCTTTATCTGGATATTTTTCCTTCAAATAAGTCAGCGTATCAATTGTATAGGAAGGTTTCGGAAGGCTGAATTCTATATCCGAAGCGTCCAGTTTTGTGTTGTCACCTATAGCTAGTTTTACTAAATGTAAACGATCGTAATCATTGGCGAGCGTACTCTTTTTTTTGTGTGGATTTTGTGGGCTGACCACCATCCAAACCCTATCTACTTCGGATCTTTCTGCCATGAATTCAGCAATGATCATATGTCCGGTATGCACCGGATTAAAAGAACCGAAAAACAAACCTATCTTATTCAATCTAATGTGTTTTTTATTCAAGTTGATAGTTGCAACTTGGGTTTTTTATTGAGAAAATAATTCAATGCTTTTTTTGCAAATCGCTGGTTCTGTCTAATTCCTTTAGGTCAATAAAAATATTATAAACTTTCCATTTATTTTTGCCCTCTTCCAAAATGGAAATTTCTTCTTCCCCATCATTACAAGAATATTTACAAGACATTTTGGTTTTATCATTAAGGGAACAATTAATGTTTTCAATGGTAACGTAGCTTATCCCCCTTACTATCTATGCCCTTTAGGAAATATTTCCATATCTTCCACATAAGCCAAAATACTTCCTGTACTGATTTTTTTCATTTTGCTGAAATTCCCATTCTCTAACCATTCCGACCACCTGAATCGTGGTGGTTTTGGGTCATTTTGCAATTCTTTATTCGCAGAACCCGATTGGCGGATGCAAAAAGAAAGAATATGCCTGGAATTAGAGGGAATTTCAATTTCATCCTTAAGAGCATGTTTAAATTTAACATTTTGGGCTAAAAATATCCCTTTTCCGATTATATTTCCACGCCTCTGTCGTGGCAAACTGTTTCAAAATACTCATTTAGCTAAGGCTAAATTACTCACGATAGATTATCTATGGTGTTCGTGAAACTTGCGGTTTCCGTTTTTTGTGCCTCGTCTAATCAAAAAAATGACTGTTTTTAACTCCAAAAGCCAATTTTAAACATGCTCTTATATATTCCAAAGCAAAAGCAATTCCAAACATGCTTTATTTTAAGTAATCAATTAGCTTTAAGCAATAAAGTTAATAATTATTACAACAATGGGAAATTGCCTTGGCTATTGATACTGTGGTCAATGCGGTATTGAAGTGGAAATGCAATTTTGTTTCTCTCCTGTTATGGCAATGTTCCAATCCGGGACTCTGCTTGGAATTCCGATAGAGGAATTCGTTTCGTTTCGCAAAATCAAAACTATGGCTTTTACCTTTTTTATGTCTATATAATAGAAATCTTCACGAACCATTGCTACGAAAACCACCTGATAAATATGAATCGTCTAACATCTGAAATCGGTTGCGTTTTACGCAACCTGAATTATTTAATTCCGGATTACATCATAAAAATCCAAGCATTAGTCGATAAGAAATGAACCGTATGTTCATTTGCTACATCTTTGTTTTAGTATTGTATCATAAAATAAAAAATTATAGATCATGGAAGATATGTTTGTTCCTTCAGAATCAGAAACCTTAGCTGGACAAGATGAAAAGCTTTGGGGCATGTTGTCACACTTGAGTACCTTTTTGGGAGGTGCTTTTCCCATTGCTAATATCATAGCTCCTCTTATTCTAATGTCTTATTATCAGGATAAATCGGAATTTGTTTCCAATCATGCCAAGGAAGCCTTGAATTTTCAGATTTCTTTGGTACTTTATTATTTCATTGCCGGTTTATTAGCATTCGTATTCATAGGTTTTCTTTTCATACCTATAATATTTATCGGTTCAATAATATTGACAATTAAAGCAGCATTAGATGCAAACAAAGGAGAAAGGGTTTCCTATCCATTCTCCATAAGATTCATAAAATAAATTCTAACAATAAAATTATTGGAACGCCCACTTTGAAAAGTCAAAGTGGGCGTTTTTATTTCATGTTTTATAAAATTGTATTTTTACAAAAAAAATATAATATGAAAATATTAATGGTTTGTTTGGGGAATATATGCCGTTCTCCATTGGCGGAAGGAATTATGAAAGCTAAGATTGAAGAAAATAATTTGGATTGGGAAGTGGATTCCGCAGGAACGGGAAGTTGGCATGTAGGGAATTTACCTGATATACGTTCCATTAAAGTAGGCAAAACCCACGGAATAGATATTACAGACCAGCAAGCAAGGCAGTTCACAAAATCAGATTTTGAAAAATTCGATTTAATCTTCGCAATGGATGCTTCCAATTATCAGAATATTGTCCGTATGTCAAATAATGAAGATCAAAAAAACAAAGTCCATCTCATTATGAATATGGTCAATCCCGGAATGAACCAAACCGTGCCTGACCCATATTATGGAGACGATGGTTTTGAAAATGTATATCAAATGCTGGACTTGGCTTGTGGAAAAGTGATTGAGAAGTATGGTTAAAAGTGATCAAAATTAAAATAATGAATAATACTAAAAATTAGAATGAAACATCACTTCTCGGATTCATTCACTCCCTCTAAAAAAGGAACAAAACGAAAAATTCCACCCTCTTTCAGCACTTCCATTTTCCCCTCTTCCGTTTTTGTAAAACAAAGCATTTTTTTCTTTTCATTCTCTCCAAAAGGAATCACCATCTTTCCTCCTACTTTCAATTGTTGGAAAAGCTTATCAGGAAATTTATCAGCACCCGCAGTAATGATTATCCCATCGAAAGGAGCAAATTCGGGGACCCCTTTAAAACCATCCTTATAATACATCCGTATCCTTTCCAACCCCACTTGCTCCAAAAGTTTTTTTGTTTTATGGTATAAATCCTCCTGTCGTTCAATCGTAAAAACCCTGGCACCCAACAATGCTAGAATTCCCGCCTGATAACCGGAACCCGTTCCGATTTCCAAAATCTTATCCCGTTTTTTCACTTCTAGCATTTCCGTTTGGTAGGCAACAGTGTAAGGCTGGGAAATCGTCTGTTTGTTTCCGATAGGAAAAGCCTTATCCTCATAAGCGTGTTCCTCGAAAGCATTATCAAGGAAAAAATGTCTGGGCAAAGAAAAAATAGCGTCCAATACCCTCTTATCCTTGATGCCCTTGGATTGGAGTGTGCGGACTAATTTTTTCCTCAATCCCTTATGTAAATATGTGTCTTTCAAGTAAGAAGCAATAAGGATTTGTTATAAAATAAAACGGACGATGTTATTTAGTGACAGCAAGATAGCCATTTCGCTAATCTTCCTTATATTTGAACTCTTTTTTAGGGATATTAATTCCTAGAACCAATATAAATCAAGACCTAAGATGACAAAAATTAAATTCGGCACAGATGGATGGCGAGCGATAATCGCCCAAGAGTACACAGTTGATAATGTAAAAAGAGTAGCTGAAGGAACAGCATTATGGATGAAGAGCCAAGGCTTCAAGAAAGTGGTCATCGGGCATGATTGTCGTTTTGCTGGGGCAATGTTTTCCCAAACTACAGCTAGAATTATGGGATTGCATGGAATCAAGGTGAATCTCGCAAAGGACTTTGTTTCGACACCTATGGTTTCTCTGGGAGTCGTCAAAACCAAGTCAGATTTGGGTATTGTCATCACAGCGAGCCATAACCCTCCATCTTATAATGGATTCAAACTGAAATCTTCTTATGGTGGTCCAACAATTCCCAAGGATATTGCAGCAGTGGAAGCATTATTGCCTGATACGCCGACTACGGAAACTTTACCGACACTGGAAAAAATGTTCGATGACGGTCTTTTGAATTATATAGATTTAGAAGACATGTACATTGAGAATGTAAAGGAAAATTTTGATTTGGATGCTATCCGCAATTCCAATATCGGATTGGCATATGATGCAATGTATGGAGCCGGGATGAATGTCATCAAACGTTTATTGCCTGATTCCAAAATGCTACACTGCGATTATAATCCATCTTTTATGGGACAGGCTCCCGAACCGATTCATCGTAACTTATTGGAACTATCAAAAACTTTGGCAAATGACCCTAAATTGAATTTAGGCTTAGCCAATGATGGCGATGCCGATCGTATAGGCATGTATGATGAAGATGGCAATTTTGTGGATTCGCATCATTTATTGCTTTTGCTTTTATATTATATGCACAAGCATAAAGGATTGACGGGAAAGGTCATCATAACGTTTTCAGTTACCGACAAGATGAAAAAATTGGCCGAAAAATTCGGCTTGGAAATAGAAGTCACCAAAATCGGATTCAAGTACATTGCAGAAATCATGATTAATGAAGATGTAATCGTAGGAGGTGAAGAGTCTGGAGGTTTGGCTGTGAAAGGTTACATTCCGGAAAGGGATGGAATTTGGAATGGGTTGCTCATCATGGAATTCATTGCCAAGACAGGAAAAACCATTAAGGAA
>JAHDHJ010000167.1 GCA_020631375.1 Saprospiraceae bacterium
CAAAGGGAAAATAGAAACCGTATTTACGTTTTTATCTTCCTTGAAAATTTCCCTTCCCAAAATCATTTCCATTCCCATAATAAAAATAATAATTGCTCCTGCAATGGCAAAAGAATTCACATCTACACCAAAAAGCGATAAGATGCCTTCGCCCACAAATAAAAAAGTAATCATTAGAATACCCGAAGCTAAAGTGGCTTTTTCTGCTTCTATCTTATTCCCCTTTTCTCTTAGGCTAATAATAATCGGAATGTTTCCTATAATATCGATTATAGAAAAAAGAATAAGGGTGACTGCCAACAATGCTTTGAATTCCATTTGATTTGATTTTATAATTGTCTAAAGTTTCTAAGCTATTTTTAATCCTACTCAATTTTTTTACAAATAATAATTCCTTATTTATGGTATTCAGTAATTTGTCTGATTGCTTAATGGCTTTGGTCAAAAGGCATATGTGTTTTTATCATTTCACCAGGAGAGACATCATACCATTCTTTGTTATAATTTTTTATAAACCTCTTTCCATCTTTTACATTACCCGCTCCCCAAGTCGGATCATATAATTTCCATTCTCCGTCTATTTTACGGTATTCCATGTATGACCGACAGTCAGATTTAATTTACCCTCTCTATTTTTAGTATAGCCCTGTATTATGGCAGATTCATAACCAAGTTCTTTTCATAAACCCATATACTTTCGCACCTGAACACATTAGCACCTTTACACTTGAACACCCGAACACTTTCGCACTTTCGCACTTTCACACCCAAACACCTCAACTCGCCTCAATATGTTTATTATTCACCCTTTCATCATGTCTTCGCAAATATTCAGTAAACAAATCAGCCTGTTCCTTTTCATTCAATAGTGGATTGTCCGTATAAAAACCTTTTACATCCCTTTGGCGGTAAGCCTCATATAAGGTAACAGCGGCAGCAACGGAAATATTCAGACTTTTAATAAAACCCGCTTGTGGAATAATGAAATTCCCATCACATTTATCCAATGCTTCCTGGCTCACGCCACGTTCTTCGTTTCCGAATAATAAAGCCACGGATTCCGTCAGATCCAATTCGTGTAAGGATTTGGAATCCGTACCCAGATGAGTCGCATAAACCTTGTCATATTTACTTCGGATATGGGCGAAACATTTTTCAATGTCATTATATAAATGTACATCTACCCATTTTCTTGCACCGGCAGAAGTCCGTTTTCCCAAAGTAACTTTCGTTACCTTGAAATCTTCTATGGATTGCAACACGAAGACCTCCATAATACCTACGGAATCACAAGTTCTCAGTACCGCACCAATATTATGTTGATCATGGACATTCTCAAGAATGACAGTAAGTCCGGGTTGTCGCCTATGAATAACCTCCTTAAACCTCTTTACTCTTTTTTCTTCCATATTTAATTCTTCTTCTAATAGAGTCTAATACAAAAGTAAGCAAAGTATGAAAGCCTTGCCCAACTACTCTTCATTCATTTGCTGATAAATTCGTAAATGACACCATAATAAAGGAATAAAACCATAAATTATAGGGAACAATTGTTTAAAGTACCATGAAACTATTGGCGGAACTGTGTAGAATGCAATAGTATTTAGTTCTACTTTGGCACTTTAACAAACGAACCAAAAGGATATAGTTTTTCCAATAAGTTTGTCCCTTTGGAGGGACCGACCGCAGGTCGAGGGAGGGAAATTCCACTATATTATTCTAAAGTGTCAAAGTAGAATTAGATAACTAGAGTCTAAATACTAATATCTGTTGCGTAAAACGCAACTTAGATTAATTACCTTTGCGGCAATGACACTGGACGAATCATATATGAGGCGTTGCTTTGAATTGGCAATGAAAGCGGATAATGACGTTGGCTCCAATCCATTTGTCGGTGCAATCATTGTCTATAAAGACAAAATAATAGGGGAGGGTTGGCACCAAAAACAAGGAACCGGACATGGAGAGGTCAACGCATATAATAGTGTGAAAGAAGAAAACAAAAGATTCTTAGCGGAATCTACTATTTATGTGAATTTAGAACCTTGTTTCCATTTCGGAAAAACACCGCCTTGTGTCGATTTGATTCTAAGGGAGAAATTCAAACGGGTCGTTATTTCCTGTATTGATCCTTATGGCAAGGTCGCAGGTAAAAGCATTGCCAAATTGAGAGAAAATGGAGTAGAGGTCAAAGTCGGTGTTTTGGAAAAAGAGGGGCGTTTTATTGCCCGTCGTTTCATTACGAATGTAGAGAAAGAAAGACCTTATATTATTCTGAAATATGCCCAAAGCGAAGATGGTTTCATAGGTCAGCAAGGAAAACAGGTTTGGCTGACCAATCCCGTTTCAAAAAGATGTGTACATAAATGGCGTTCTCAAGAAACTGCCATCATGATAGGTACGAACACAGCAGAAATAGATAATCCTAATCTCACAACTAGATTGTATAAAGGACCTCATCCCATCCGAGTTATTTTAGATAGAAAAGGAAGATTAAATGAAAGTTTGAATGTATTCAATGAGGAAGCAAAAACAATTCTAATTTCTGAAAAACCAAGAGAGATAAAAGGAGTTGAAAATATCCTTATTGATTTTAATGAAAATTTTCTACCTAGATTAATGACTGAATTATTATCATTTAATATTAAATCCATCATAATAGAAGGTGGAGCAAAATTATTGCAATCTTTTATCAATGAAAACCTTTGGGATGAAGCGAGGGTGTTCACAGCACCGGTATTTTTAGGTTCAGGAATAAAATCACCTCAATTGCCTAAAGTAGAAAATATAGAACGTGCTAAAATAGGAACCGACGGACTCACAATATTTTACGCCGATATAAATTAAATCAGTGGAAGCAGGATTCATATATTTATTACTCAGCATTGTTTCTACCACTTGCCTCAACCTGAGCCTAAGAGCATTTAAGAAATACGAAGTCAATACTTTCCAAGCGATAGTAATCAATTATTTTGTCTGTTCGTTTTTTGGTTCTTTGGCATTAGGGCGTTTACCTGTACAGATAGGCTTTTGGAATGAAAACTGGTTTCCTTATGCTATCATTATGGCTATCGTATTCATAGTCGGATTTAATATTGTTGCCAAAACCATCCAAATTTTCGGAGTGACCATAGGTTCCGTTGTCCAAAAAATGTCTTTGATTGCTTCGGTTTCTTTTGGCATTTTATATTTTAATGAAAGCATCAATGCCATTAAAATAATAGGTGTGGGTGTAGCATTACTGGCAGTAGTATTGACAAATTATCCAAGCAATAAAGAAGACACCGTTTCTTCTCCTGAATTAATACGGAAGTTTTTCTATTTCCTTATCCTTACGTTCTTGGTAGATGCAACGATTAGCATAGCTTTGCAATATATAGAATTAAGGGTTTCGCCCCAAGGGAATGATCCCTCCTTTATCATTTTCCTCTTTTTGATCGCAGGTATTATTGGAGCAATATATTGGGGATATAATCTTCTACAAGGAAAAATGAAACCCAAGAAAAGGGATTTTCTAGGAGGGTTAATATTAGGAATTCCCAATTTCGGATCGCTTTATTTTATGATGTTGGCATTGGGACAACCGGGTTGGGAGGGTTCTGTTATTTATCCTGTAATGAATGTTGCGATTATCAGCCTTTCGGCAATAATGGCTTTTATCCTATTCAAGGAAAAACTTTCTAAAATTAATGTTTTAGGCGTATTTTCAGCAATAATAGCGATACTCTTTATTGGGTTTTCAAATGAAATTATAAATTTATTACAATGAAAAATTATCTGCTTTTCTTAGTATTCATATTATTTTCAATTTCGAATCTTTATTCCCAAGATAGCCTGAATGTCCTTTTTCTTGGAAACAGTTATACTTATGTCAATGATTTGCCCAATATGCTCAAAACGATGGCAAGTTCCAAAGCTTTGGTGAATTTTGGAGAGTACAAGTACGAGAGATTGATGTTTTGAAAAATGGATGACTGGACAAATGCCTTATTAGTATTGAATGTGGCTAGACAGGAAAAATGGTGGGGACGTTAGGGAAGTAGTAAAATAAAGAAAACCCTTACTTCTCTGAAGTAAGGGTCTCTAACCCAAACAAATAAACACAAAAACTACTTTTAAACTATTATAATGTAAATATAAATCTAATTTACCTTTTAAAGATAAGCGGCGATTTTTTTTGTGACATCAAAATATTATAATAATACATTTTTTTTTCTTGATTTACTTATGATTATTATATTTTATGTGATTATGAATACGGGTTTTATCTAAAAAAAAGAACTTGAAAGAGTGATTTTATATCAACTAATCAAGAACTATTAAGTTTATATAGTATTAAGATTTTAGCTTAGGATGCTTCGTTTGTAGAACGTTTGTTATAATTGAAATGAAATTAATAAAGAGAAACATATGTTAGTATTATTATCACCAGCAAAAACATTGGATTATTCGGATGCTGATTATGGATTCCACTCCAAACCACGCTTACTGAAGGATAGTGCGGAACTCGTTGAAGTACTCAAGAAGAAGAAAAGTAGTGATTTGCAGGAATTGATGAAGGTAAGCGAGAAAATTGCAGACTTGAATGTAGAGCGTTTCCAGGCTTTCAAGGCGCCTTTCAATAAGAAAAATGCAAAACCATCCATCCTTGCATTCAAAGGAGATGTTTATACCGGATTTCAAGTAGATGATATGGATGGTGAAGATTTGACTTTTGCCCAAGAGCATATTAGGATTCTTTCGGGTTTATATGGGGTCTTACGACCAATGGATTTGATGCAAGCCTACCGCTTGGAAATGGGAACTGCCCTCAAAACAGAAAAAGGAACAAACCTTTATCATTTTTGGGAAGAGAAAATCACCAAAATGCTCAATAAGGATTTGAAGAGTTCAAAAGGTGATGCTGTAATCAATTTGGCTTCCAAAGAATATTTTCATTCTGTAAAACCCGAAATGCTGAAAGGGGATTTATACCATGTTAATTTCAAAGAAAAGAGGAATGGAACTTACAAGATAATTTCCTTTAGTGCTAAAAAAGCAAGGGGAATCATGGCGAGATATATTGTAAAAAATAAAATTACTTCCCCCGATAAATTAAAGGAATTCAAAGAAGAGGGTTATTCTTTTAATAAGGAATTATCAACTGAAAAGGATTGGATTTTTACAAGGGAACATAACTGATATACAACTCACCAAGACTAAACTTCGTTTTTTCTAAAAGGAGTTTCACTTATATTGTAACGTTTAATACCCTTACAGTGTATTAAATAAAATAATTTTTTAGGAATTAGCAGAGAAACTTTGAGTCGAATGAGGTCAAAGGCATGATTTTGTGATATATGTCAAATGAATCAGGGTTTTAATCAATTAATATTGTGGTTTATTAATCTTTTAAATAAATCGTGATGAAAATCAACATTCAATCGCTGTTCTTAGTTTTATGCTTAGTAGGTTTAACAACTTCAAGCTGCTTCAAATGGGCAGCACGAGCCCACAACAAAATCCCAAACAAAACAGCATTAAACAAAACCTATAATTACAAAGGAAAGGTCATCATTGTGGGTGCAGGAGCGTCTGGTTTAGCTGCTGCAAAAGTATTGGAACAAAATAATATTGACTATCAGATTCTTGAAGCCTCTGGCCGATATGGCGGAAGACTTAAAAAAGACACAATCCTTGCTGATTTTCCTATCGATATAGGGGCGGAGTGGATACATAGTGCTCCTATTGTACTCAATAGATTAAAAGGTAAAGAAGGTGATCAAATAGAAGAAGAGTTAATACCTTATCATTTGGAAGAAACCTACACTTGGGATGGGGTGGCGTATGAAAAAGTATCACAATCTGAAAATGATTTCATGTATAATTTCATGCCAGAATCCAAATTTAAAAACTCCACTTGGTATGACTTTGTCAACGAAAATATCGCTGCAACGGTTAAGCATAACATTCAATTTAATTCACCCGTTACAGAAATTAATTATGCAGATGAAAAAGTGTTTGTGAAAACAAAGAATGGTGAAGTCCATACTGCAGATAAAGTACTAGTAACCGTTTCTATTGGTGTTTTGAAATCAAACCATATCTCCTTTACACCTGATTTAAGCAAGGAAAGAAAGGATGCGATTAATGGGATTGAATTTCATCCAGGCTTTAAATTAGCTATGGAATTCTCTGAAAAATTTTATCCAGATGCAATCAACTGCAAGGTTGAATCCGGAGAAAAAGGTTTTTATGATATTGCTTTTAAAAAAGAAGCGCAAAGTAATATTCTTGGCTTCTTAGTAGCTGGAAATATTGTTGAAGAATATTACAAACTGGAATCTGAAGCCGAAATAGTCAAGTTGGCTATAGCTGAACTTGACAAAATATTTAATGGCAAGGCTTCTGAAACTTATACTGGTGAATACATTTTAGAAAACTGGGGTCAACATCAATTTACGATGGGCACTTGGACCCAAGCATTCTTACAAAAAAAATCTCAGCTCAAAATTCTAAATCAGTCGCTTGATAAGAAGGTTTATTTTGCGGGAGAAATTAATGACACCTATCAACAAATGGGGGTGCCAGGAGCAGTCTTGTCGGGCTATTCTTCTATTGATAAGTTATTAACCGAAAAGAAATAAACCGGCTACAATACCAGCTAAACATATCCATACTCCGCTGCGTTCTGTACAGCAATTACCCTTTAATTTTTTCTCAATTATTGATAAGGGAATAGCCTTATTGTAACTCCAAAACCTCTTTCCTAAAAGGAGTTCTACTTGTATTTTAACTTTTAATAAAATACTTATTGCAACAATGTTGCATTTAATAAAGCGTTACTTATATTTGCAGCATTGTTATAAACATAAGTCTAGAATTATGAAAACCATTGCAAGTATCATCCTGTTTTTATTAGTTGCAATCACAACTTTCGGACAAAATTTCACCGGAACAGTATTGGACCAAGAAACAAAAGAGGCAATTCCCTATGCACAAATATATTTTGTGGACTTGAAAACAGGAGTCGAAACAGACAATAATGGGCGTTTTAAAATTGAGTATTCCAATCAAAAAAACATTCATATCCAAATTTCTTTCCTTGGCTACAAAACCATTGAAGAAATCGTAAGTACTGATACAATAAGGGAACAGATATTTTATCTTGAACAAGCGCATCTTGGATTGGAAGAAGTCATCGTTTCGGCTCCAAGCGGAAGATTACAAGGAGAAAACATTGTCAGTGTTGAACATAAGAAAATTGCAGACTTACAACAAAGTTCTCCCTTGACATTGGTGGAAGCCATTAGTAATATTCCCGGAGTGGAACAGACAACAACAGGTGCGGGAATTGGCAAACCCGTAATTAGGGGTTTGTCGGGCAATAGAATTGTAACTTATGCACAAGGAATAAGAATTGAAAACCAGCAATGGGGAGATGAACATGGCTTAGGTGTAGGAGAAGTAGGGATTGAAAGTGTAGAAGTTATAAAGGGACCCTCATCTTTGCTCTACGGTTCTGATGCTTTGGGTGGTGTCTTATATTTTGTTGACGAACGTTATGCAAGTCCGAATACAATCGAAGGCTTCGCCCAGACAAAATTTCTCTCCAATACGCTGGGTTCGATGACTAATCTCGGATTTAAAATCCATAAAGACAGATTGAAATTCAACCTTTTTGGAACGTATTCTTCCCAAGCAGATTATCAGATTCCGAATTTTGACCGGGTATTTAACACAAGATTTGATGAGAAAAACATAAAGAGTTCAGTTGGATTCCATACGAAAAATTGGATTTCAAACATCAGATACAGCTTACTCAAAAATAATTTTGGAATCGTAGAAGATGCAATTTTTACAAGTTCCACCCACCGGAATTTCGTCCTGCCGTTCCAATCAATAGACAATCATAATCTAAGTTTTGAAAATATCATATTTGCAGGGGACTCAAAACTAAATTTGACTTTGGGTTATACGAATAACTACCGTAAGGAATTCGAGGATGAAGCCGACCACCACGCATTGGGTTTAAAATTAAACACATTCACCTACAACTTAAAATGGTATTCGCCAAGATACAAAGACCGTTTTGATTTTGTAATCGGCTCACAAGGTATGGCACAATCCAACCTAAATAATGGGGAAGAAGTATTGATTCCAGATGCGAATACAACTGATTTTGGAATTTTTGGCTTAGCCAATCTAAAATTGAACAAACTCCAACTACAAGCAGGAATAAGAACGGATTACCGAGGAATTGATTCCAAAGAAATGCATATCGAACACCACCATGAAGAAGGGGAGGAAGAGGAGGAGGAAAAAATTATTCCCGCATTAAAAAAATCATATAAAGGAATTACATTTTCGGGCGGAGCTGTTTATAATATGGAAAAAATAAAGTTCCGTGCAAATATTTCTAGTGGTTTCCGAGCTCCGAACACCACAGAATTGCTTTCTGATGGTGTACATCATGGAACGAATCGTTACATAAAAGGAGAGGCTAATCTGACAAACGAAAATGCCACTCAAATTGATTTTTCGTTTGATTACCAAGACGAGCATTTTAGTTTTTCTATCAATCCGTTTTATAATACAATTCGAAATTATATTTTTCTTTCGCCAACAAATACAGAAATAGAGGATAGTCCGGTTTTTGAATATTTACAAACCAATGCTTTCCTATATGGAGGAGAATTGGGCATTCATTATCATCCCCATAGAATTCATTGGTTACATTTAGAGAGTAACCTTTCAAGCGTTTTCGCAGAGGATAGGAATGGAAATTCATTACCATTAATTCCGCAAACAAAATTAAGTTCTACGGTAAGTGCTGAATTTTCACATAAGGGAAAACTAAGGCTGAAAAATGTATTCGTACAGCATACTTACAAATTCCAACAAAACAGAACAGGACTTTTTGAAACGGCAACAGATGATTATAATCTGATAAACCTTGGATTAAACCTTGAAATCCCAACAAAAAACAATCCGATAGAAATTGCAACAGGAGTTCGGAATATTTTAAACTCTAAATATATTGACCACCTGTCAAGGTTTAAAGAAATGGAAGTCCCAAACCAAGGAATTAATTTTTATATCGGCCTGAAGGTGAAATTGGATAGGAAACTGAAAGGAAAAGGCGATAACAATGAATAAAAAATAATAGCGGTTGGGGCTTGCATAATTAGGTTATGCTTTTAAAATGTTCCTATTTTCACATTGCGATTAATCGCAATGTGAAAATATAATTGCTCTTATATTCCCTTGTCTCGAATGAAAATTAGTATATTTTCACCCATATTAAACAAGGAAGATATGCGGATAGCCAAATTTATCATTTCACTCCTCTTTACAGTTGGATTAGTTTACATTTTGAATATTCCTCTAAGCTTAGGGGAGAAGAACATTCCCGCCATTGGTAAATTAATGAATCCCTTTACTGGTTTTTGGAAAAATGCGGAAGCAGTGGGAGCATTGCCGGATAGCCATTTGGATTTTCCATCATTGAAATCCAAGGTCAGCGTATATTATGATGACAGAATGGTTCCACATATTTTTGCGGAAGAAAATGGGGATGCCATGTTTGTCCAAGGCTATGTTACGGCACAAAACCGTTTGTTCCAAATGGATTTGAGTTCAAGGGCCGCCGAGGGACGGATTTCTGAAATTGTAGGTGAATCCGCCCTTAAGAGAGATATTCAAAAGCGGAGAAAAGGAATGGTTTACGCCGCTGAAAATGCAGTGGAAAAATGGAAAGAAGATGAATATGGCTGGGGAATGTTGCAGAGATACTGCGATGGTGTGAATGCCTATATCGAGTCCTTGGACGAGGGGACGATGCCTTTGGAATATAAATTAATCGGTTCGGAACCAGATGTTTGGACAC
>JAHDHJ010000168.1 GCA_020631375.1 Saprospiraceae bacterium
CGCTCCGGAGGAGCGACAAAACTAGTACGATTCCACTATTCCGGAAGAAGAACGACATTTTGAAATACACCCTTTTTTAATCATTAATAAGACTGCGGTTTCATTGGTTTGGAAATTCCAAGCTCTGGCAGTCCATCACCTAAATTTTAGAGATATGAAAAACAAATTAATTATTCGATTACTCGTCCTTTCCATAATAGGATTAGGTATGTATGCTTGTGAATCCGAAACGGCTAATGACCCTGTGGATTCTGATTTTTCACAAATAAAGACCAATAACTGGCAAGCCAATATAGGTGTTGAATATAGGACACAAGGTATTCTGGCAGAAACTAATGGCTTATATTATTTGACATCAAGTGTTAGTGATTTAGAGAGTGATGATATCATTCCGGAAGATAATAATATCAATATCAGTTTCGCTTCAGGAGTAGTACCGATGTTTGAACCGGAAAATTATATTGGAAGAGAAGTGAGGCTGACAGGGACATTGGTAGAAAATACTAATCAGTCAATAATAAAGGCAGCTAATGTACTAGGAAATGTGTCGTTGGCTACACTTCAGGTGAATGAAATTATTGACATTGAAATACTCAATCCCACTCCCTTGATTCCGATTCCGGAATTATTCGATGTCTGCCAGAACCATCCGGGCTTATGTGCATCCCAAACACCGGACGAATACAAATTCGCACTTATTTATAGTGGTGGGGTAAACCAAAGGTCAGCATATCCGAGGTATTGGAATGATGTTACTTTGATGTATCAAATCCTAAGGGACCATGGTTATCCTCCACAAAATATAAGGGTAGTTTATAAGGGAGGAGTTGAGGATTCTCCGGACGCGGCTCCTGTTCATTATGCTGCTACTGCAGCAGGTTTTAATGCTGCTATCGAATACCTGAAAGATAGGATGCATGCTCAGTCCAAATTCTTTTTAATGATGAATAATCATGGTGGAGGATCATTTATTCCTTCTGACCCTAATGGAATAGCAGGAGGAGTCTTGGATACGGATGGTGATGAAATAAGGGCGGGGAGACTCACAGATAATATAGATGAGCAATATTATTTTTATGAGGATCATACTACTAGGCTTACAGATGATTTCCTTGCTCAGAAATTAGACGAGCTTTCCTTTTATGATATGATTGCAGTAGTGAAACCTTGTTACAGCGGAGGGGTTATCTGGGATTTCCAAGGGGAAAACAGAGTGATCCTTACATCAGGTACAGAAGATGAAGTAACATGGAGTCACCGTTCGAATATGTTTGGAGAACAAACTTATCATTTTTTTTCAGCGATACTGCAAGAGGATGTGCTTACGGGAACTCCCGTCATGTCTGATATTGATGGTGATGGTAGGGTTTCTATGTATGAGGCACAAAAATACATCATAGAAAATGATACCAGACCGGAAAGCCCCCAATACGAAGATGACAATGATGGAGTAGGAGTGGATTTGGGTTCTCCTACGGGATTGGGTTCCTATATGTTTTTGGATTGATGATTTGAGTGATAAAATTCATCCTAAGATGACCGTACTTGTTACGGTCATCTTTTCCATTCTAAAAGAAAAGCTTCTGAATGTCATTTTCTATTTTTTACCACATACTATTGATGTTAATACTGGTGCCTGTATCTCCTTTGAAATAATAATAATGTTTTGCCCCCATGAACTTTCCTTTTCTATTGAAAAATTTCAGGACTACTTCGTCCCGTTCCGGTATATATGAATATGTAATAATAGCATATTTCTTTTTGCTCCCTTTCGGATTAAATAGTTTGTAATTTTTATCATAATACCTGATTTCCTTGAGGTGTTTTTTGTTTTTTGTTTCGAACTCAAAACTAATCATACCAATGTTATTTGGGTATGTTTTATTGTAGTTTTTGTCGTATGGATATACGAGGACTTTTTTCTCTCCGAATTCTTTAAGTTTAAAAACTTTGCTTAATTCATTTGCTTCATTATAATACCTGATTTCTAGGATTGTTTTATTGCTTCCTTTATCTTCTTCCCTCTTTGGCAATGCAGGAATGATTTCACCATCTTGATCGAAGTAACGAATAATCCTAGTCGAGGTATGATTCGTTTTGTTTTTTAAATATTCATATCGGACAATGGATGGAAAAGGTTTTTCAGCATCTTTTTGTTGCTTGAATAAATGACCGTCTTTTGTATAATGTTTTTTTTCTGAAAGTAATTTACCTTCTTGATATTCATATTTAATTAAATAAATCCCATGCAATACATCCTTGGAAAAATAGTCTTTGTTATATGCTGTGATAAGATTATATTTTTCAAGCGTATCCGAATCGAAATAACCGATTCGAGTAGAACTCAATCTTTTTTTTATATAAGTACTATCTAATACGGTAACAAGGGAGTCAATATTAATTTGACCAATTGCAAAACCTTGGAATAAAAAAATGAAAGAGAATATTATTGTTGTTTTATATTTCATTTTGGAGATTATTTATTTTTAAATTAATTCATCTAATTCAATTCCATAATCATATTGCAAGTCTTCATGCAATGTGGAAACTGTTTTCTTGATGGATTCTATTTCTCTGTTTAAAAGGTTCGTTAATACAATATTCCTTTTTATAGATGGTTTCATTCCAATTAATTTGGAGCAGAAATGAATCCTGAGTTCTATATCGGTTTCTTTCTTTTTTGAATAACGAATGAATTTTTTAGTTTCCCTTAATATTTTCCTGACGCCCTTTTTGATGAAATAATAACTCTTGGTATTGATTTGGTCAAATTGTTCATCTATTAATGATTTTACATTTCTGATATATCCCTCTTCATCATCAGCCTCATATAAGAGGTAAGTTAGTAATTCTTTATTTTCTTTTTTGAATTTGGAAAGTCGTAGGCAAAGTTCTAAGAGTTCTTTAGGTTCCCTGTTGTTTAATTCTTGTCTGATTTCTTTTACGCTTGCAGTTTTCATTTTCGCAATTTATATAAAAATTGGATATTTCCAACTTTTGCCAATGATGATATCTTGATTTAGAGGTTTGAATTTATTTTTTTGCTACAAATGCCTTATTTTCATGCCACAAAATCAAATTGCCGATATGAAAATACATACTATTATCGCTATTCAGATTCTTTTAGGTTTTTCATTTTTATCTGCACAAGATTGCGATGAGCAACGTTTTTATGAACCTGTATTTAATGGAGTAGATGTGGATTTTGGAATTAAATATGGAGAAGCTCCACAGCCGAACATCCTCAATCCAAACGCCAGCCAAGAACTAAACTTGAATTTTTATGAACCGGAAGGAGATACGATGGAAGAAAGACCATTGATTATTTGGGCGTTTGGTGGATCGTTTGTAGCAGGTTCCAATCTGTCTCCTGATATCGTCCAACTCTGTAATTATTTTTCAAGATTGGGTTATGTCAATGCTTCGATTGAATATAGATTGACAACGGATTTGATTTGGGATAATAGTACCGAAAATGCTTATACTGCGGTAATGAAAGGGATGAGTGATATGAAAGCCGCTGTCCGTTTCTTTTACAAGGATGCCCTTACGGACAATGAATTTAGGGTGGACACAAGCCGCATTTATGTAGGAGGTGTTTCTGCTGGGGCAATAGCTGCGGTACATCTTGCATATTTGGATGAAATAGATGAAGTGCCTGCTGAAATTTATCAGGATTTTATTGATAATGGTGGTTTTGAAGGGAATAGTGGAAATTTGGCTTATGGTTCTGACATAGCAGGAGTGATTAATTTAAGTGGAGGACTGAAAGATACGGAATGGATGAAACCCGGAGATGAACCCATAGTTAGTATGCATGGAACAGAGGATGGGACAGTTCCTTATGGAACGGAAATATTGACGACTTTAGGAGTGAATTTATTATTCAGCGGAAGTGCTTCTGTCCATGAAAGAGCGGATGAAGTCGGAATCGAAAATGCTTTTTATACTTGGCATGGGGCAGGGCATACGCCCTTTGTTTTGAATAACGAATACATGGACACTACCCAACGGTTCGTCCGTGATTTCCTTTATGATCAAATGTGCAATTCTAGCACCCCTATTTTCGAACTTTCCGGAAATGAAATGAATGCGGTACTTTCTCCCAATCCTTCTTCTGGTTTGGCAAGTATAGATTATGAATCTGAAATGATAAAACCTAGCCGTTTGGAAATCATTGATATCAATGGAAGAAGAATGGATTTAAAATATGAATTGTTGGATAAGAAAATTAATATCAATGGTTCTGACTTTCCTTCGGGAATTTATTTTCTGAAGATTTTTGATAATGATCATAACTTGCTTTGGACGGCTTCCTGGATAAAAAACTAAATCAATCAAAATACATTTGCAAGGAAAGTATATTCATCGTACATTTGGGAAATAGCCAAGTAACAAAAGTTTTGGTCCAACACTATTAATATTGGGAAAGTTTCAGATTGGGTAGGGCGGGCCTCAGCCGTTGACTTGTCCGGCTTCCTTTAGGGGGACAAGGGGATTACTGAACCATGATGGCGATCTCATACCATGTCTTTTCGGGTCCAAAAACACCTTGTTGCTTGGTTGTTTTTTAGTAAGGATTTGCCAATAGATCCAATAAATATTTCGCCCCGGCAAAAGGAGTCATTTTTCCCGCCATGATTTTATTTTCTATTTCAACATATTTTTCCTTGATTGAAATATGATTAAAAAATAAATCATTCAGTCCTTCTCCTATCGTTTCCTTGAACCAATATTTGGCTTGTTTTTTCCTATTGGTTTCGAAGAAATTATTTTCCTTTGAAAAAGATTCATAATTATTTATGTTTTGCCAAATTTCGGGAATGCCTTCACTTTTCAGAGCGGAACATAATACCGTTTTTACTGTCCATTTATTTTCTTTCGGAGGGAAAAGGTGGACTGCATTTCTATACGCCTGTTTGGCTTGTTTGGCGAGTACTGGATTAGTGTCTGATTTATTTACGGCAATCAAATCAGCCATTTCCACTATGCCTCTTTTTATGCCTTGCAATTCGTCACCACCTCCCGGTAATAACAATAATAAAAAGAAATCGGTCATGGAATGCACAGCCGTTTCCGATTGACCTACTCCGACAGTTTCTATGAAAATATTATCGAATCCTGCTGCTTCGCATAAAGTGACAACTTCCCTTGTTTTTCTCGCCACGCCTCCCAGAGAATCACCTGCCGGACTAGGACGGATAAAGGCATTTTCGGCAGCGGATAATTCTTGCATTCTGGTTTTGTCTCCCAAGATACTTCCTCTCGTAATATTAGAAGTAGGGTCGATAGCGAGGACGGCTAATTTCTTTCCTTTGCCTAAAATGTGCATTCCCAACGCTTCTATAAAAGTGCTTTTCCCCACTCCGGGAACTCCCGTAATTCCTAGGCGAAAAGAATGCTTAGCGAAAGGAAGACATTTTTCTATGATTTCCTTTGCTTGGTTTTGATGTTCTGTTTTAGTGCTTTCTATTAAGGTAATGGCTTTGCCCAGAATCATCCGATTTCCATTCCGAATGCCATTTACATATTCATTTACGGAAAGTATTTTATTTTTCCGTGCGGCTTTAATTTTATCTGTTATTTTATTTTTTTTACCCATTTAAGAATTATGATATATTTTTTCTTTTTCCAAAAATATATCCCAAGCTTGTTCTACGAAAACATTTGTCATTTTTTCAATATAATAACTGCCCGCAGATGGGTCATTTACTTTATCGAAAAAAGATTCCATTTTCAAAAGGTGCTGGACATTACGGGCAATTCTTTTGGAAAAATTATTACTATCTTTTTTTGAGACATCTGCTGGTGAAACAATGAGCCTATCTGCTCCTCCAATGATGGCAGCCATTGCCATAGTTGCAGAGCGAATCATATTGGTATTTTTATTCTCATCGAAACTATTTTTGTTAAATCCGACTTCAATTTCCACAGGTTTGTTTTTTATATTAAATCCATCACAAATCCTAGACCATAATATCCTTAAAGCCCTTGTTTTGGCAATGGCAGGAAAATAACTTTTACCAATATTAATGGAAAAGAAAACGGAATTAATTATTGCATTAATATCTTTTTCTTTTTGCGAAGCCATAATTAAATCGACGCCTAACTTTATGCTTTTTGCCAATTCTTCAGGAATGGAATTTATTCCCCCATTAAAATTATTGCAATCAATTCCTATTGTTTTTAAAGAAGTGTTTTCTTGGAAATCGCCTCCTAAAACGGAACCCTTAATTGTGGAAATATCTTTCCCGTTTTTGGAAAGGAAGCCATTTAGATTATGATAAAATAAATCATAATTTACCCTGTCGGATAATCTGAAATGAACAGAAATATAATCGAATTCTACCCCATGGAATAAAGTACTTAATTCTTCCAAGGATAATTCTTTTTCTAAAAAGAATCGGGGAGCATTAATGCCGCCATTCAAAGATTCCAATAAATCCTTGCTCAAGATTTTAAAATCCTTGTTTACAATAAAATCCTCAGCGATCTCCCAATCATTCCCTGCCTTGTTTTTCTTTAGGGGAACAAGATTTAATTTATCCCGATCCTGCTTGGTGTAATAAGGGGCTATATTGATATCGTTGGATATAGCCCATTGTAATTCATCATAAGAACGTCCTTTCAGATCCTTTTCTATTTTGGCTTTCCATTCCTCTGATGTAATAGGAAGGAATTCTGGGAATAAATATTCTTGCTTTGGCATTTCTTGAATTTTAAATTAGGGAGTAGGTTATATTTTGCCTATTCCCTGGAATCCTTGATGTAAGTTTGCTTTTCAAGGATGAAGTTATGGAAAAATCGTTGTATTGATATATTTTTTCTTTTCTAGTTTGAAATTATACTTCGAGTTACTTCTAATAATCAATTTTTTTGAGAATTATTAATATTATTCATTACCTTAGGAATCTAAATTCAAAAACTGGAAAACAAAATTCTTCCATGCTAAATAAAGCAATAACACTCTTCATACTATTTTCGGGAATAATCTTTTGTAATGCCCAAGGGATTGTCGTTCCTGGAGGTGGTACTTATTCAGGAACAACGATAGGAGCAGGGAACGATTGTAATTTAATTGCTACGAATGATTATTACTATTCATTTACTCCAGATCCTGGAGTTTGTCCTGATATTAGTTATACTTTTTCTCTTTGTAATACAAGTTCTTCTTGGGATTCCAGAATTTATATATTGAGTTCTAACGATTGCAATACTGCAACGGTCATTGCCAGTAATGATGATGCTTGTGGCGTTTTATCTCAAGTGACGACTTCTGCCTTGGTAGCAGGAACAACATATTATGTATATATAGAAGGGTTTTCTTCAGGAAATGAAGGAGACTACACACTAGATGTTACATTTTCCGATGCCCTTAGTTCCGGAGGACATGTTTTATTAGGGGATGCACAAGTAGGAACAGAAACGGGATGTTATACGCTAACAGAAAATACAAGTGCCCAAACCTCTTGTATATGGGCGGAATCCACACTTGATTTCAGTACCCCATTTTCTTATGAATTTACGATTAACCTAGGGGCAAACGACGGAGGTGCAGACGGCATGGCGTATGTTATTCACAATGATCCTCTAGGTACTTGTGCTTGTGGGGTAGGAGGGGAGAGTCTTGCCTATGGGGGCGGGACAGCTATTGATAATTCCTTGGCATTTGAGATTGATACGTACATAAATACGGAAGATCGGGATGATTTTACTTTTCCTTGTAGCGCTGGTACTTGTTCTGATCCGGATCATGTTGCTTTCCATATAGATGGAGATTGGACGACACCTACTGTCGGAGCTATCCCATTGATGGACGGTGCGACAGAATATGATATTGAGAATGGGTTGGACCACCTGATCCAAATAAATTGGGATGGCACAATGGTTACAACTTCCATTCTAAGTTTAGATGGAATGACCACTTACGCAAGCTTGTCCTATGCTTTTGATCCACTTGTCCTATTCGGAACGAATACCCCTTTTGTCGGATTTACAGGATCTACGGGTGGGCTTACGAATTTGCAAACCGTTTGTTTTCCTGAGTTAGAATGTACTTCCCAGAGAGATTTCGCTAGGGAATAAATTTGCTATTCTAAAAATAATGTACCAAACCTATATTTTTTCCAGCCTGGTCTTACCAACCTCAAAATTAATTTATCTTCTGCACCAAAGCTGAAATTTAAATTAGTAGTGAATAGATAACCATCTACATCATCTGTAGTGAAAAGGGTTTCCCGTTTTTCTATTTTTCCATTTTCTCCAATTATACAGAGATCTATATATCTTCCTCCTTTGAATCCTTTTTCTTCCAATTCTTCTTTCTCTTCATTACTTTTTTTATCACTAAAAACGAAGTATAGTTTATTTTTGTAAGGAATGGAGACATGGGACATGATTTCAGACATTCTACTACTAAATCTCTTTTCAATCACTTCCATTTCTAATAATTCTCCTTCCACATCAAATTTGGGTATTACGATGTTATCTGTATGGAAAAGTGTTGCATTATTTGATTTGCTGAAAGAATATTCTTCTTCCAAAATAAATGAAAAGGTATTATTGTCAAAACTAATAAATTTGATAATTCCATAATCGGAAGACAATATTTTTTTCCTCCAAAATTCCTTATTTTCAAATTGTTCTAAAAGTTTACCAGAGTATTCATGTGTTTTGGCTTTTACTGTCATTGAGCTTAAGTCGAGATAACCAAAAAAAACACCGTCAACGTATGTTTCACCGTATTCAGTAAGGGTCCCTCCTAAATATACCCTGTTCTGATCTTCGTTTTCAAACAAGCCCATCTGGCAAATTTCCGTTCCTCCGTCTATATCTATATGTATTTCACTTGTTTCGGTTTTTGTTATTTGATATACTTTGAAATTTCTTTTTCCTTCTTCTTTATTCCATATGGAAGTAGCAAGGAATATGACTCCTTTGTCATTCACATGAATTTGATGAATAGTCATTTTAAGGTCATTGTCTTCAAAGGATTGTTCTTTTGACCAAATTAATTCCATGTTATCATCAAAAAGGACTATCCCTGTTTTATTTTTTTTCTTATCATCTTTTGCCGAATAAGGTATTTTTATTGCAGTATATTTTTTATTCCTACTCATGCATATATCAGAGAGAAACCCAAAGTTTTTATCTTTATTTAAAGATAAACCCCTTGATTTATTTTTGCTTTTTTGTTCATAAATTTTTCTGGGTTCACCAAAAACACCATCTGTGAATTCAGCAACAAATAATTGGAGTAAATCATTCTTTTTTTCATGATTGTATGCCAATGCGAATACTTTGGATGATGTTTTGATTAATGATTTTGGGCTTAAAGATTCTGCCCCATTCATAAATGGGATAGGTTCTTTTTTCTTTTTTTTATGATCATAATCGTATTGTACTAATGTTCCACTACCTTTTTTAGGTTTCATATTCAGGTAATAGGAATTATCATCATGTCCCAATACTCGATAGAAAGAAAGATATGATCCATCTTTTTCTTGGATGGGTCCCCATTTTACTTTTTGGGCTTGGCTTAGGGGTAATATGAAGAAAAGTGAAATGATCAATGCGAAAGACTGCTTCATAGCTAGTTGTTATTTAGAGTTGAAAAATGAATATTTAGGCACTAATGTAGTTGTTTTTAGATAGATCCCTCCAATTTATAATTATTATTTCCGGAACAAATTAGGCTGCTTGAATTGAAATCATTTAGAGACTTGGTACTCGTATAGTATATCAAGTTAGAAATTCCCTGATTTTTACAACTAAAATCCAATAGAATGCGTTATATTTGCAGCTAATTAGGAATTAGATTGAATCTAAATAAAAAATAATCGATGTCAAAC